>NZ_DBMDHH010000086.1:0-6723 GCF_057433415.1 Anaerotruncus sp.
AAAGGAACCAAAGAAGGGCGCGAGGGGCTGCGCCCCTGCGACCCCAGCGCCGCCTCCGGTTGGCCTGCGGCCAAAGTCGGCGGCGCCCGGTTCACGGATGAGCGGACGGGTGTACAGCATCCCGCCCGCCGCCGCGCCGCGGGCGCAATGCCTCTGCCGGCGAGTCTCCGGAACCGAATCGGACGTGCGTTCGGGGAGGCACGACCGCTTTTGCGTGGCGCGCAGCGCCCACGGGGAGGCGGAAAACTGCGCGGCTACGCCGCGCACGCGCGCAGAGCGCGCGAACGTCCGGAACGGGCGTTGTTTTCCGCCGTGTGTCCCCGGCGAGCCATCCGGCTTCATCTATTGGGAGCGCCCGCAACCTGAATTGAGCCTTCAGCTGGTGTACCTGTTGGGAGCGGCTGTAACCTGCGGGTACTGGCAAGGTACTCCCGGAGATACCGCTTGGAGTTCCGGCCCGCAGGGCCGGGTCCGCGTAGCGGACTCAAGCCGGGGACGCGGGGCGGAGCGCCCGCGACTGCGGTCCGCAGACCGCGTTTCGGAGGCCAACCGCCGAAGGCGGCTCTTAGGCCGGAGATCGGCCGTCGCGCGTAGCGCGCTCCGGGCATCCGCCGAAGGCGTCCTCTCAGGATTCCGGCCCTTCGGGCCGGGTCGCATGGCGACTCCCTACGGGGAATCCAAAGGGGTCGCGAAGCGACAGCCCGAATGGGAACACCATTTGTCCCGAAGGGACAAGTGGCGCCTGTGGCCCTCTTTGAATGCGCGTCGCCGCAGGCGAGGAGCGCATCTATGCCCGGGCAGGCCGCCCAAGGCGGAGGGCCCTTGAGCGCCCTTCTTCCGCCGACTTCTTGGGCGCGCAAGAAGTCGGCCCGCCCGCCGGGGCGGGTCCCGGCAATCCATGTCGCCGCAGGCGGCTCCCCTCAGCTCTCCGAAGGAGGGCGATCAAATGCCTCGCCGGGCGCAGCGCGGATTATCTAAAAAGCCCCGCCGCCCACGGGCGGCAATACCCGTGAAAGCTCCGCCGCTCCCCGAGCGGCAAAAAAACAGAAGCCGGACGGGAGGCCCGTCCGGCTCGGGTTTTCCGCCCCGTGCAAACGCAATTTCGAGGTAAAAACCGTTTTTAGTATGCGCCCGGGGGATGAAAAGATGCAAAACGGAAAAAATTATTTGAAACCCTTGCATTGAAAGGGTGATTATGCTATCATATTACGAGTTGGAGTACTCAGGAATCGGAGGTAAAAAAAGGATGAATGCGATTGAAATCATCGGCGGCGTTCTGATCATGATTGCTGCCGTTGTGATTACCGTGACTGTCATGTTTCAGGAGGGTAAAGGCAACGGCCTGAACGCGCTTGCCGGCTCGAATGAATCGTCCTATCTCGGGAAGAACAAAAACCGCTCGATGCAGGCGACCATGGTCCGCGTCACCAAGTATACGGGGATCGCGTTTGTGGTCATCACGCTTGCGGTCTATCTCATCAGCTACGCGATGAAATAAGCGATTTGCGGACAAACGCCCGGCCGTTCGGCCGGGCGTTTTTTGTGCCGGGGATGTTCAGAAAAACTCCTTGACAAGCGTCTCATGCTCGCAGAATTCCTCGAAGAACCGTTCCCCCGTGGGCCGGTAGCCGCACTTCTCATAAAAGGGGATGGCGTAGAGCTGCGCGCCCACGACGATTTTTTTCGCGCCCCGCTCCCGCGCCGCGGCCTCGAGCCGTTCCATCAGCAGCCGCCCGAGCTGCTCGCCGCGGAAGGCCTTGCACACCGCGATGCGCCCGATGTGGAAGGTCTCGCCGTCCGCGTCGCAGTAGACCCGTCCGGTGGCGGCGGGCCGGCCCTCCCGGTAGACGACCATGTGCCGCGACACCGCGTCGAACTCGTCCTCGTCGGGGATGGTGAAGCCCTGTTCCTTCGTAAATACCTCGTCGCGCACCCACAGCGCGTCGGAAAGGTTGTCCGTGCCGTCAAAAAATCGAATCTCCATAGCGTCCTCCGGTAAATGAAACGTTCACCGGACCATTATACGCCCTCACACGCCGAAAATCAACTTGACGACGAGCAGGGAAATCACGCCGGGCAGGCCGAGCAGCGTGGCGGCGCCGACGGTGAAGAGGTTGGGGGAGAGGGCGATCCCGGTGAAGGCCCCGGACCAGCAGACGGCAAGGAGGGCGGCGTTGCCGGTGAGGGCGGAGAAGCAGAGGGAACGGAGAAAATGCCGGGAACGCCACAGGGCGGCGAGCATGATCAGGCAGACGGCGCCCGCGGCGGCGGTCAGGATGGATAGCGCCATATTTTTCACCTCCGGGCTTTTGGATTCCATTACAGGATATGTCCGCGCGCCGGAGGATATGTCCAAAAAAAGAGCCCGCAGCCATGTGCTGCGGGTTCTTTTGCGCGTAGAGAGGGCGTCTGTAAGCCGGGTTCTGTCGTGGACAACGATCTTTCTGGGCCGCGCGTCGCCGCGCGGCTCAAGCCGCCTTTCGGGACCCGGCGGGCCGCCGCATCGTCCCAGCTGGCGTTGCTTCGGATAGGGTTTACATGGCGGCGCGGTTACCCGCGTCCCGGTGAGCTCTTACCTCGCCTTTCCATCCTTACCACCGTCCGCGGGGGAAGCCCCCGTGATGCGATGGCGGTATCTTTCTGTTGCACTTTCCCTCGGGTCGCCCCGGCCTGCCGTTAGCAGGTATCCCGCCCTGTGAAGCCCGGACTTTCCTCACGCCCCCGCAAAGCGGGGCCGCGCCGCTGTCCAACGCGCTCTCTACACTGGTGTAAGTATACGCCAAACGCACGAATCCGTCAACCTTGTCCGTCAATCCTGCAAAGATCATATAAAAAACGTGAAAACTTTGAAAAAAGACCATTTTTTTGCAACATTCATCTTGCATCACTGCAAATGATTCATTATAATAAAGAATATCTCATAAGCGGCCCGCCGGCGCGGCGGCCCGAACGGGCCGGATGGATGAAATTCGATAAGGGGGAATTTTCATGTCAACCTTTCAAAGTACATATCTGCAGGGCGTCTACGACACCGTATGCAAGCGCAACCCGAACGAACCGGAGTTTTTGCAGGCGGTCAGGGAGGTCCTCGAATCGTTTGAGCCGGTCGTGGCCCAGCGTCCCGACCTTGTAAAGGCGGGCATCATCGACCGGATCGTCGAGCCCGAGCGGTTCATTCAGTTCCGCGTCTCGTGGGTGGACGACGAGGGCAACGTCCAGGTCAACCGCGGTTTCCGCGTCCAGTACAACTCCGCGATCGGCCCCTATAAGGGCGGCCTGCGGTTCCATCCGAGCGTCTGCGCGTCGGTCATCAAGTTCCTCGGCTTCGAGCAGTGCTTCAAGAACTCGCTGACCGGGCTGCCGATGGGCGGCGGCAAGGGCGGCTCCGACTTCGACCCCAAAGGCAAGAGCGACGGGGAGATCATGCGCTTCTGCCAGAGCTTCATGACCGAGCTCTACCGCCACATCGGCCCGGACACCGACGTCCCGGCGGGCGACATCGGCGTGGGCGCGCGGGAGATCGGCTACCTCTACGGCCAGTATAAGCGCCTGCGCAACGAGTTCACCGGCGTTCTGACGGGCAAGAGCCTCTCCTACGGCGGCTCCCTCATCCGCCCGCAGGCCACCGGCTACGGCCTGCTCTACTTCACCCAGCAGATGCTCAAATCGATGAAGAACGACTCCCTCGCGGGCAAGACGGTCGTCATCTCCGGCTCGGGCAACGTGGCCATCTACGCCTGCGAGAAGGCGCAGGAGATGGGCGCGAAGGTCGTCGCCATGTACGACTCCAACGGCTATATCTACGACAAGGAGGGCATCAAGCTCGACGTCGTCAAGCAGATCAAGGAGGTCGAGCGCGCCCGCATCAAGGAGTATGCCGCGCGGGTGCCCGGCGCCGAGTACCACGAGGGCTGCAAGGGCATCTGGACGGTCAAGTGCGACGTCGCGCTGCCCTGCGCGACCCAGAACGAGATCGATGCGGAGGCCGCGCGGGCGCTCGTCGCAAACGGCGTGATGGCGGTCTGCGAGGGCGCGAACATGCCCAGCACCCCCGAGGCGGTCGAGATCTTCCAGAAGGGCGGCGTAATCTTCGGACCGGCGAAGGCGGCCAACGCGGGCGGCGTGGCGGTCAGCGGCCTGGAGATGTGCCAGAACTCGGCGCGCTATTCCTGGACGGCCGAGGAGGTCGACGCCAAGCTCAAAAACATCATGGAGAACATCTTCCACAACGTGTTTGATGCGTCGAAGGAGTTCGGCGCCGAGGGCAACCTCGTAATGGGCGCGAACATTGCCGGCTTCATGAAGATCGCCGACGCGATGAAGTGGCAGGGCGTCGCCTACTAAGCGAAACGGGTCCCGCACAGCGGATGAGAAACGATCAGGCTGCCGGAATTCCTTTCCGGCAGCCTGTTTCCATACCGCCGGAGGTTTGTGGCATCTGACGAAAATAACGGATTTTTTTTGACACGGAACCGCTTCCGTGCTATGATGGAAACCATATAGAAAACCGTATCACCGGGGAGAAAAAAGGAGTGTTTACCTATGATGGAGATCAAGGTCACGCTGACCGATCATCCGAAGCAGAAGCCCGACGAGAACAACCTCGGCTTCGGCCATATCTTTACCGACCACATGTTCCTGATGGACTACGACGACGGACAGGGCTGGCACGACCCGCGCGTCGTCCCCTACGGCCCCATCCCGATGGACCCGGCCTGCTCCTGCCTGCACTACGCGCAGGAGGTCTTCGAGGGCATGAAGGCCTACCGCACCGCCGACGGCAAGATCCAGTTCTTCCGTCCCGGCCAGAACTTCAAGCGCCTGAACACCTCCTGCGAGCGCCTCGTCATCCCGAAAATGGATGAGGAGCTGCTGATGGAGGGCCTCAAGCGGCTCGTCACCATCGAGAAGGACTGGGTCCCCTCCGCGCCGGACACCTCCCTCTACATCCGCCCCTTCATCGTCGCCACGCAGGCGGTGCTGGGCGTGCATCCGTCCGCGCACTACGTCTACTGCGTCATCCTCTCACCCTCGGGCGCCTACTACGCGGGCGGCATCGATCCGGTCAAGATCTACGTCGAGACAAAATATGTCCGCGCGGCCTCCCAGGGCGGCATGGGCGCCTACAAGACGGGCGGCAACTACGCCGCCAGCCTCATCGCGCAGGAGGAGGCCGAGAGGCAGGGCTATTCCCAGGTGCTGTGGCTCGACGCGGTCGAGCGCAAATACGTCGAGGAAGTCGGCTCGATGAACGTCTTCTTCAAGATCGACGGCGAGATCGTCACCCCGGAGCTCGACGGCAGCATCCTGCCCGGCATCACCCGCAAATCGGTCATCCAGCTACTCCGGTCGTGGGGCATGAACGTCTCCGAGCGCAAGCTCTCGATCGATGAGCTCGAAAGCGCCGCCAAGGCGGGCAAGCTCGAAGAGGCGTGGGGCACCGGCACCGCCGCCGTCATCTCGCCGATCGGCGAGCTCAAATGCGGCGACACCGTCACCATCATCAACGAGGGCAGGATCGGCGAGATCAGCCAGAAGCTCTACGATACGATCACCGACATCCAGTGGGGGCGCATCCCCGATCCCTTCGGGTGGATCACGCCCTGCTGCTGACCTCTTGGGTTTGCCGCGCTGCGACGGCCCGCAGGCCTAGTGCCGGAGGCGTGTCCCGCCGACGGCCGCCCGGCGGGGCTATCGCGGGAATTGCCGCTTTCCAAGCGGCAAGAATTACTTGCGCGTTCCGCCGCGCACCACGGGTTCCTTTTCGGACGGACGAAAAGGAACCAAAAGTCCGCCTAAGGGACTTCCGCCAGTCCCTTAGGAATCCCCGGGAGTACCTTGCCATAACCCGCAGACTACCGCCGCTCCCCACAGGTACACCAGCTGAGGGCTCAATTCAGGTTGCGGGCGCTCCCAATGAACGAAAATTTTACTGCGCAACAAGAAGCGGCCGCCCATCGGGCGGCCGCTTCTTATTACAGCACGGTGAGGCGCTTGAGCAGGGAAACACAGTCGAGATAGCCACGCCAGTAGGCCCAGCCGACCTCGTAGTTTGCGCGGGTGCGAAGGACCTGGCGGTAATCGTCGAATGTTTCTCCGCCGGGCAGGGCGGCTTCGAGCTGTTCAACCTGCTCGTCAAGCAGGGAACAGGCTTCGGAATCGTGCAGTGCGTCCCGCTGTTCGGTGAGACGCCCGTGAAGGTAGCTTTCAAAGTCGTCATGGGTGACGGTCATGGACGGCTCCTTTCTGTCATTGCCGCACAGGTACTTGCAGAAATCATGCGCACATGGTAAAATATTTGTGCGTGAGGTCCGCAAGGTCCTGTGCGTGGGGTCGGAAACGGCGAACTTCTTGTTGGGGGCGCGCCGTTTCCTTCACTTTTCCTTGAGGCTTTTGATGCCGTCCCGGATCGCTTCTGGCTGGGTTTTCTGATGTCGCGTACAGTAATCAAGGAGGATTTTGAAGTCCTCGTCGTTGATACGCGCTCCAACCTTATGCGGTTTCGGATCGGTCGTCGGCCGCCCCATTTTTGCGGCGGTCAGGTGCGTCACCTCCTTCGACTTTTGACCCCAAAACAATTATAAGATTTTTGGGGTCAAAAGTCAAGAACTTTTTGCGAGCCGGGTTGTTCCATAGTTGGGAGCATCCGCAACCTGAATTGAGCCTTCAGCTAGTGTACCCATGGGGTGTGGCGGTAACCTGCGGGTACTGGCAAGGTACTCC
>NZ_DBMDHH010000087.1:0-6471 GCF_057433415.1 Anaerotruncus sp.
TCGGCCATCGAGTTGGTCTTGCGGTAGGTGCCGCCCGACGCGGCGGCGTTCTTCTTGGCGACCTCCTCGACCTCGGGCATAACCTCGTAGCCCTCGGGATGAGCCAGCACGACGTCCATGCCGAAGCGGGTCATCAGGCCGATGACGCCCTGCGGCACCGAGAGGGGCTTGCCGTAGGAGGGGCTGTAGGCCCAGGTCATCGCGACCTTTTTGCCCTTGAGGTTCTCCACGCCGCCGAAGTGGTGGATGATGTGGAGCATATCCGCCATGCACTGGGTCGGGTGGTCGATGTCGCATTGGAGGTTGACCAGGGTCGGGATCTGCTCGAGCACGCCGTCCTGATAGCCCTCGCGGACCGATTTGGAGACCTCGTGCATGTAGGCGTTGCCCTTGCCGATGTACATGTCGTCGCGGATGCCGATGACGTCCGCCATGAAGGAGATCATGTTCGCCGTCTCACGGACGGTCTCGCCGTGCGCGATCTGGGATTTGCCCTCGTCGAGGTCCTGCACCTCGAGGCCCAGCAGGTTGCAGGCGGAGGCGAAGGAGAAGCGGGTGCGGGTGGAGTTGTCGCGGAAGAGGGAGATGCCCAGCCCGCTCTCGAAAATCTTCGTGGAGATGTTCTGCTCGCGCATGTAGCGCAGCGCATCGGCGATGGTGAAGACCGCCTCGAGCTCGTCGTCCGTCTTCTCCCAGGTGAGGAAGAAGTCGTTCATGTACATCTCTTTGAAGTTGAGTTTGTTAAGTTTATCGATATAGGCCTGTAATTTCTGATCCATAGCTGTAACTCCTTCACAAATGTTTACTGATTTTGAATGGTTTTCAGAAATCGGCCAATCCTATATGCAATTTTAACGAATATCTTCCCTTACAGCATACATGAATTGGCGATTGATTGCAAGTTCTTCAGCTGTATTTGTTTGATTCCGCCGCAAATTTGTGCATTTTCACTCCGAAGCGGCAAGTGCAAAACCCAAAATTCCTTGTGATTTATTCACAATAGCAGGTGGGCAGCGCCGCATAAACCGCCGCGCAGCGGACGAGATCATCCTTCCAGGTCATCTCGTTGGGGGCGTGCGCCTGCGCCTCGGCGCCCGGGCCGAACCCGATGCAGGGGATGCCGTTGCGGCCCATGATCGACACGCCGTTGGTCGAGAAGGTCCACTTGTCGGTCAGCGGGCGGGCCTTGCGCATCGCCTCGTTGGCGGGCACGCCCACGCGGCTGTCGCCGTAGAGGCCCTTGTAGGCCGTTTCCATCGCCCTGGTGACCTTGTGGTCCTCGGGGATGACCCAGGTCGGGAAGTAGCACTCGATCGGGTAGACGCAGCCGGTGTAGCTCGGCCGGTCGTACTGGTACATCGAGACCTTCACGTCGCCGCCGTACTTTTTGACGGCCGGCAGGTTCCGGATTTCCTCGAGGCAGCTCTCCCACGTCTCGCCCGCGGTCATGCGGCGGTCGAGCGACACGGCGCAGGAATCCGCCACCGCGCAGCGCGACGGCGAGGTGAAAAAGATCTCCGACACCGTCACGGTGCCGCGCCCGAGGAAGCGGGCTTCCTTCCACTCGGGGTTGTACGCCTCGTCGAGCATCTTGACGAGGCCCTTGATCTCCGTGCCGGCGGCCGCGTCGTTCTCGTTGAGGGCGCGCACGTCCTGGAGGATGTCGGCCATCTTGTAGATCGCGTTGTCGCCGCGCTCGGGCGCCGAGCCGTGGCAGGAGACGCCCTTGACGTCGATGCGGATCTCCATGCGGCCCCGCTGCCCGCGGTAGATGCCGCCGTCGGTCGGCTCGGTGGAGACGACGAACGCGGGACGGACGTGGTCCTCTTTGACGATGTACTCCCAGCAGAGGCCGTCGCAGTCCTCCTCCTGCACCGTGCCGGTGACGAGGACCCTGTATTTGTCGTTCAGCAGGCCGAGGTCCTTCATGATCTTCGCGCCGTAGACCGCGGACACGATGCCGCCCATCTGGTCGGAGGTGCCGCGGCCGCCGATCTCGAGGTCGTTCTCATAGCCCTCGTAGGGGTCGAAGTTCCAGTTGTCGCGGTTGCCGACGCCCACCGTGTCGATGTGCGCGTCGAACCCGATCAGGGTTTCGCCCGCGCCCATATAGCCGAGCACGTTGCCCATCGGGTCGATGACCACCTCGTCGAACCCGACCTTCTCCATCTCCTCCTTGATGCGCAGGATGTGGCCCTTTTCGCCGCAGCTCTCGCCCGGGATCGCCACCAGATCCCGCAGGAACCTGGTCATGTCCGCGCGGTAGCCCTGCGCCGCCTCTTTGATCTTGCTGAAATCCATCGTCGTTTCCTCCTTATAGAATCATACTGCTGTTCACAAAACTTTTCGCCCGCCTTTTTTAAAAGGCGGCGGGGTGCCGGGGCGGAGCCCCGGCGCGCGCCCCGCAGGGCGCAAGACGTTTTATCCTGAGAAGCGGTTTCTTTGCCGGCTTTCTTTCAAGAAAAGAAAGCCGTTATTGATAGGACGGGTTCGCGCCGTTCCACACGACCTTCCGGTAGTTCTCCGGGTCGGTGTCCCCCTCGGTGGAGAAGATCAGCACCTTCGAGTCCTTCCCGAGCCCAATCGCCTCGCGCAGCTCGCGGTAGGTGTTGTCCTCCATCAGCGCCGCCGCCAGACCCATGCCGACCGCGCCGCTCTCCCCCGAGACGACCTGCGGGTCGCCCTTGCAGGGGGCGCCGAGCATCCTCATCCCCTTGGCCGCGACCCAGTCGGGGCAGGAGACGAAAAAGCCCGCGTGGTTGCGCAGGATCTCCCACGAGATCGTGTTCGGCTCGCCGCACGCGAGCCCCGCCATGATCGTCTGTAAATCGCCGCCCACGATGCGCGGCTTGCCGTCCGCCGCGACCGCGCCCTTATAGAGGCAGTCGGCGGCCTGCGCCTCCATGACGACCGTTGTCGGAGGATTCTCCGGGAAGAGGTTTGCAAAGTAGCCCTGGACCGCGCCCGCCAGCGAGCCGACGCCCGCCTGGATGAAGATGTGGGTCGGACGGTCGACGCCCGCCTCGCGGAGCTGCTCGGCCGCCTCCGACGCCATCGTGCCGTAGCCCTGCATGATCCACGCCGGGATCTCCTCGTAGCCCTCCCACGCGGTGTCCTGCACGACCACCCCGCGCGGGGTCGCGGCGGCTTCCGCCGCCGCCATGCGCACGCAGTCGTCATAGTTGACCTCTTCGATCGTCACCTGCGCGCCCTCTCTGGCGATGTTGTCGAAGCGGGTTTTGGTGCTCCCCTTCGGCATATGGACCACAGCCTTCTGCCCGAGCTTGTTGGCCGCCCACGCGACGCCCCGCCCGTGGTTGCCGTCGGTCGCAGTGAAGAAGGTCGCCTGCCCGAATTCCTCCCGCAGCTTTTGGGAGGTGAAGTAGTCGTAGGTCATCTCCGAGACGTCCCGGCCGAGCTCTCCGGCGATATAGCGCGCCATCGCGAACGACCCGCCCAGCACCTTGAAGGCGTTGAGGCCGAAGCGGTAGGACTCATCCTTGACGAAGAACCCGCCCAACCCGAGCTGCGCCGCCATCCGGTCCAGCCGCGCCAGCGGCGTCACCGAATACTGCGGGAAGCTCTGGTGGAATCTGCGCGCCTTCGCCACATTCTCAAGCGCCATGACCGACAGCTCCCGGTCGTCCCCCTTCGGCATCCGGTTCGCCGCCCATTTGATCTGTTCCATGCTCTGCTCTCCTCCTGTTAAAACGGTCTTCCGGGGCAAGTATGACTTTTGTTCTTAACCCCATCATAGCACAGGAAAAATGCAAGTCAATAGATTTTCTTAAAAAATTTTGTTTTACCTAAAAATTTTTTAGAATTTGTCGAAATTGACTATTGCTTTTCCACCATCAGCATGATAAACTTAGGGTGGATTTATAAAAGTATTACTTATTTTTCGGCATTCAGCGGAATTCGGATGGAGGACGGTACGATGGTTACAATGACGGTCAACGGCAGACAGGTGGTCTCCGAAAAGGACGAAAAGCTCCTCACCTTCCTGCGCGAGACGCTCGGGCTCACCTCGGTGAAAAACGGCTGCTCGGAGGGCGCCTGCGGCACCTGCATGATCCTCGTGGACGGCAGGGCCACCAAGGCCTGCGTGCTCAAAACCTCCAAATGCGCCGGCAAATCGATCGTCACCTGCGAGGGGCTCACCCCCCGCGAGCGGGATGTCTACGCCTACGCCTTCACCAGCTGCGGCGCGGTCCAGTGCGGCTTCTGCACTCCCGGCATGGTCATGAGCGCCAAGGGCCTCCTCGACGCCGTGCCCGACCCGACCCGCGCGCAGGTCAAGGAGGCGCTCAAAAACAACATCTGCCGCTGCACCGGCTACAAAAAGATCGAGGAGGCGGTGCTGCTGGCCGCGAAGCTCCTCCGTGAGGGCATCCCCGTCCCCGCCTGCACCTTCACCGGCAGGGTGGGCGAAAACCTGCCCCGCGTCGACGCGCCCGCCAAGACGGTGGGCGACGCGGAATATGTCGACGACATGCGCGTCGAGGGGCTCTGCTTCGGCAGCGCCGTGCGCAGCGCCTATCCGCGCGCGCGGGTCCTCTCGATCGACGTGTCCGAGGCGCGGGCGCTGCCCGGCGTCGTCGCCCTGCTCACCGCCGACGACCTGCCCGGGAACCCCAAGGTCGGCCATCTCAAGAAGGATTACGACGTGCTCATCCCCGTCGGCGGGATCACCCACTTTCTCGGGGACGCGGTCGCGCTCGTCGCGGCCGAGGACTGTGAGACGCTCGAACGGGCGAAGGCCCTCGTCAGGGTGGAATACGAGGAGCTGCCCGGCGTCTTCTCCCCCGCCGAGGCGATGGCCCCCGGCGCGCCGCTCGTACACGAGGAAACCCCCGGCAACCTGCTCGCCCACGAGCACCTGGTGCGTGGCAACGCCGACGAGGCGATCCGCCGCTCCAAATATGTGGTGACCACCCATTATTCCACCCCGCCGACCGAGCACGCCTTCCTCGAGACCGAGACGGCGCTCGCGATGCCCGACGGGGACGGGGTCGTCATCTATTCGGCGGACCAGGGCATCTACCAGACCAAGAAGGAGTGCGCCGAGGCGACCGGCCTGCCGCCCGAAAAGGTGCGGGTCGTCGCCAGGATGGTGGGTGGCGGCTTCGGCGGCAAGGAGGACATGAGCGTCCAGCACCACGCCGCCCTGCTCGCGCTGGCGGCCAAACGCCCCGTCAAGGTCGCGCTGACCCGGAAGGAGAGCATCCTCATCCATCCCAAGCGGCACGCCTTTGAGATGGAGTTCACGACCGCCTGCGACGAAAACGGTTATCTCACCGCGATGAAGGCGACGCTTATTTCCGACACGGGCGCCTACGCCTCGCTGGGCGGGCCGGTGCTCCAGCGCGCCTGCACCCACGCGGCGGGCCCCTATAACTACCAGGACATTGAGATTGACGGCAAGGCCTACTACACCAATAACCCCCCCGCGGGCGCCTTCCGCGGCTTCGGCGTGACGCAGAGCTGCTTTGCCACCGAGTGCAACCTCAACCTGCTCGCCGAAAAGGCGGGCATCTCCCCGTGGGAGATCCGCTACCGCAACGCCATCCGGCCCGGGCAGGTGCTCCCCAACGGCCAGATCGCCGACGAGACGACCGCCGCCGTCGAGACGCTGATGACCGTGAAGCCCTACTACGACGCGCACCCCAGGGCGGGCATCGCCTGCGCGATCAAGAACAGCGGCCTCGGCGTGGGCATCCCCGACACGGGGCGCTGCCGCCTGCTCGTAAGGGACGGCCGGGTGCAGATCCACACCTCCGCCGCCTGCATCGGGCAGGGCATGGGCACCGTCGTCACCCAGATCGTCTGCGACGTGACCGGGCTCCCCCTCGAGCGGGTGGCCTACCAGACCCCCGACACCGCCCTCGCGCCCGACGCCGGCAACACGACCGCCTCCCGCCAGACCCTCTTCACCGGAGAGGCCGCGCGGCAGGCCGCGCTCCAACTGAAAGCCGCGCTCGCGGATTCCCCCCTCGGCGCGCTCGAGGGCCGGGAATTTTCCGCGGAATACCTCGGCGTGACCGATAAGCTGGGCTCCGACAAGCCCAACCCCGTCAGCCACGTCGCCTACGGCTACGCGACCCATCTCGTCGACCTCGACGAGAACGGCCGCATCCGCAAGGTGATCGCCGCGCACGACGTCGGCCAGGCGATCAACCCGGTGAGCGTCGAGGGGCAGATCGAGGGCGGCGTGGTCATGAGCCTCGGCTACGCGCTCACCGAGGACTACCCGCTCGACCACGGCAGGCCCACCGCCAAATTCGGCACCCTCGGGCTCTTCAAGGCGACCGACACCCCCGACGTCGAGGCGGTCATCGTCGAGGGGCCCGCCAAATCCGAACTCGCACGCGGCGCCAAGGGCATCGGCGAGATCGCTTCGATCCCGACCGCGCCCGCCGTCCAGCTCGCCTATTACAACTTCGACGGCAAATTCCGCACCTGGCTCCCGCT
>NZ_DBMDHH010000088.1:0-6450 GCF_057433415.1 Anaerotruncus sp.
GCTGCACACCGAAAAGAGCGTGGGCAAAGCCCCGTCGATCGACTTGCTCTTTGCGGTCCGCGGCAAGGACTGAGACCCAACGGCTAAAAAGAAGCCCCCCTTGCGGGGAGCTTCTTTTTTAGATGACGCCGAACCGGCGCAGCGCGTTTTGGATACCGTCGTGGTCGACGTCGTCGGTGACGTAGTCGGCGGCCTGCCGAACCTCCTCGCCCGCGTTTCCCATCGCGACGCCCACGCCCGCGAAGCGCAGCATCTCGATGTCGTTGCCGCCGTCCCCGAAGGCCATCGTATCCGAGGCCGGGATGCCGAAGTGGGCGAGCATCTTTTCAATCCCGATGCGTTTGGAGCCGCCGCGCGGGGTGATGTCGGAAAAGTAGGGGCTCCACCGGGTGGCGGCGCAGCCGGGCATCCGCGAGAGGGGGTAGGACTCCTCCTCGGGGGTGAGGAAAAAGGTAAGCTGGTAGACGTCGTGGTGGAGCGCGCGGTGGTAGTCCGCCACCTCGGGCAGCGGAAGATTCACCGCCTTGTGGGCCGAACGCATGTTGTCGTCGATCCGGTTGGCGTAGATCCGGTCCTTCTCCATGAAGAGGCAGGGGAAGGGATCGCGGTCGAGCAGCTCCACGAGTGCGCGGATGTCGGCGGGGGGCACGCAGTTCTGGTGGACCATGCCCTCCCGCGTATAGCAGTACTGCCCGTTGAGCGTGATATAGCCGTCGTAGGGGAAGTCGCCGAGGATGTGCCCCTCCTGCATGACGGCGGTGTGCCGCCCGGTGGCGATGAAGAGGAGGACCCCCTTCCGGCGTGCCTCGTCGAGCGCGCGCCAGGTGCTTTCGGGGATGCGGTGGGTCGAAAAGCTCACCAGCGTCCCGTCGATGTCAAAGAAGATTGCCCGAATCAAGCAGAAACCCCGCCTTTCCGCCGCCCTCGGCGGCAAAAGTTTCAGAACTCCCGGTAGAGGGCGGCCACCCGCCCGAGGACGACCACATGGTCGGTATAGATCGGCTCCATCGCGTCGTTCTCCGGCTGGAGGCGGTAGCCGCCGTTCTCCTTGTAAAAGCGCTTGACGGTCGCCTCGTCGTCCACCAGCGCGACGACGATCTCGCCGTTGCGGGCGGTCTCGCAGCGCCGCGCCACGATCAGGTCGCCGTCGAAGATGCCGACGTTGATCATGCTGTCCCCCCGCACCCGCAGGGCGAAGAGCTCCTTCGCGTCCCCGTGCAGCGCGACGGGCAGGTAGTCCTCGATGACCTCCTCCGCCAGGATCGGCTGTCCGGCGGCCACCGTGCCGACGACGGGGACCCGCGTCACCTCGCTGTGGGGCAGGCGGATCGAGCGGTTGAGGTTGTCCTCCCGCAGGATGTACCCCTTCTCCTGGAGGCTCGTGAGGTAGCGGTGCACGGTCGAGGTCGATTTGATCCCCAGCCGCGCGCAGATCTCCCGGACGCTGGGGACCACGCCGGCGTCAATCGATGTGCGGATAACCTCGAGAATGTCGGCCTCCCGCGGTGACAGCTGCTGCATATGGGCACCTCCCGTATGGTTTGTTTTCGGTTCCAGTATAGCAGAAGACGTCCCAAAATGCAAACGTATGTTCTAAAAACTTTAACAGGATGAAACGGGTGTTACCAATATTCAAATTTCGTTTATAAAAAGAGTGACTTTTCTTTAAAAAGTAGCCATGAATCCTTAACAAACCACCCGGAAAAATGGTTATAATAAAGATGTACTCAAGATTAGCCGCAAACATTTTGAGTATCTCTACCCTCCTCAAAACACACCTCAAACAGCTTGGACCGGATGTTGCAGAGCATCCGGCCCTTTTTTTGCGCCGCGAGGGATCCGGGCCGCCCGCTCAGATGGGCAGGCCGAGCACGCCGCGCGCGAGCCAGACGAACGCGCCGAGCAGGAGGACGAGCACCGGCTGGTGCAGCAGGTAGATCCAGAGGCTTTTGCGCCCGACCGTCTGGAGGGCGGGAAGGCGTCCCCGGTAGCAGAAAGAGGGCAGCCTGCCCGCGCGCGCCCACACCCCAAGATAGGACCCCGCGAAAAAGAGAAGGGTCCAGGGGAGGATGGGGAAGTAGTCGGCGGATTCAAACCAGGGCTGGGGAAACCCGAGGGGGAAGAGCCAGGGGCTGGCGGTGTACCAGCTTTCGGGCAGCTGCGCGGCGAGGGGCGGAAAGCCGAAGACGCCGTCCGGCACCCTCCGGCAGAAAAAGAAGAGGGTGAAAAAGAGGAGGAACCCGGCGGCGGTGGGGATCCGGTCGAGCAGGGGGCGCAACAGCGCGAAGAGGAC
Organism: Anaerotruncus sp.; assembly: GCF_057433415.1. Taxonomy (NCBI): domain Bacteria; kingdom Bacillati; phylum Bacillota; class Clostridia; order Eubacteriales; family Oscillospiraceae; genus Anaerotruncus; species Anaerotruncus sp. The sequence goes on from NZ_DBMDHH010000088.1 coordinate 2,294, forward strand.
CATGCTCGCGCCGAGCAGGTGGAGGATGCCAAAGCGGTCGGGCACCATCGGGAGCAGGCCGGTGACGAGGGTGATGAGCAGCCCGCAGGCAAAGCAGGCGAGCCCGCGCCGCAGGTTGCTGCGGGAGTAACGGGAGACAGCGCCCGAAATGAAGACGAAGAGCCCGGCGAAGAGGGGCTGCAGGAACTTCTGGAGCAGCGGCGCGTCGAAGATGGGGATCCTGACGCCGTAGACGGCGATCAGGTCGAAGGCGCCGTGGTAGATGACGACCAGCAGGATGGACAGGCCCCGCAGCTCGTCGAAGAGCAGGACGCGGCCGGGTTTCCCGGCGGAGTGGGACTGGGGCATGGCGCAAACCTCCTTGGCGAAAATGGAAAGGAACCACCGGTTCCGGCGGCGCGGCCGAAAACAGGGAAAAATTCCCTGCCTGCATTATAGCACAGCCGCGGGCTTTTGGGGAACTTCCGGCGGCAAAACGGCGGAAAACCCGCCGAAAGCCGGGGCGGGCGCGGGCCCGTCCTCCGGACAGGATAGCATGTCCGCGCCGCGAAAACGCGGCAAAAAAGGGGCCTCGCGGCCCCTTTCCCTCAAATCTTCGGAATGTACTGGTCGATGACGTCCCGCGCGGCGTCGGTGTCCGCGAGCATGAGCATGATGAGATAGCCGCCCTGCTCATAGATGACCGCGTCCTGCGCGATCTGGTGGGCGTCGTAGACGTCGTAGTTTTCAAACTCCTTGGCGCGGTTGAGCTTCACCTGCTCGAGCGCGTCGCGCACCTTGGGCTCCATCCCCTCGGACGGCTTGAGGATGAAGACGTCGGCCAGCCCGAAATCCCCCGAGGAAAAACGCACCCAGTAGCTGTCGAGCATCGAGACGTCGAGGAAAAATTTATCGGTCAGGTCGTCGTCCGACGCGTCGGCGAGCCCGCGGACGGTCACGTTCTCGTAGATTTTTTCGATCGCCGTTTCCGGTTCGGCGGTCTCCACAAGGGGACCGGCGCTTTCGACGGCGGCGTCCTGCCCGGGCCCCTCCGAACGGCAGCCCGTCAGGCAGAGGAGCAGCGCGCAGAGGAGCGCGATGGTTCTTTTCAAGGCGGAAGCCTCCCTTCCGGCCGTTTCGGCACCTTTTAAGTATAACGGATTTCCCCGGTTAGTCAAGCGGGCCGCCCGGGGCGCCCGCGTTCTTGCAAAAACCGCCGCGATTTGCTATCATTAGCAAAGGCGATTCTATAGGGAAAGGGTGTTTGACATGGATACGTTTTGGGGACTTTTGATCTTTTTCGGCGTGGCGGTGCTGGCCGCCGGCGCCGCGCTGGTGCTCTACAAAAAACTGCACCCCCGCACGGAGGATTCGGAGCGCAGGAAGGTTTCGCGCGCGCTGCGCAGTTTTGCCGCGCCGCGCGGCTACAAGGTGATCGACAGCCCCGTGCTCGTCTCGAACGGGCTTTCCGGCTGGGCGGACCACATCCTTGTGGGTTATTTCGGCGTTCTGCTCGTCTATGACCTCTGCTACGCCGGGGAATACTTCGGCGGGCCCGACGAGGAGCAGTGGGTCATCGCGGACGAGGGCAAGCGGTATTCGGTGCCCAACCCGCGCAGGGCGGCGGCCCAGTGCTCCGGCCGGGTGCTCACCCTCTGCCGGGACGCGGGGCACCGGGTGCCGGTCGAGCAGGTGGCGGTCATCACCTTTAACGGCAAGAAGACGATCAGCTATATCAAATCTCCGGAGGTCATCAAGATGGGCAAGCTGCGCGGCTACCTGAACCGCGCGCGGTTCGACGAGGACCGCGGGGTCAACGTCGAGGCGGTGACGGCGGTGCTGGAAGCCGCCCGGAAGAATTGAGGGGAGTAGGGATGGAAGAACGGTATCTGCTGGAACTGCGCGGCGTCAGCCGCCGCATCAGCAGCGAATTTTATCTGCGGGGGATCAACCTCGCGCTGCGCCCCGGCGAGGTGCACGCGCTGGTGGGGCGCAACGCCTCGGGCAAAAGCACCCTCTTTTCCACGATCATGGGCGTTTTTACGCCCGACAGAGGGCAGGTGCTGATCGACGGGCAGCCCGCCGAGATCCGAAACACCTCCGACGCGGTCAAAAACGGGCTGATCCTTGTGGCGCAGCACCAGCAGATGTTTGCGAACCTGCCGGTCTATGAGAACCTCTTTTTCGGCAACGAGCTGCGCATGGGCGGCAAGCTCGGGCTGGTGGACAACAGGCGGATGCTCCACCGGTGCGAGGAGGTCTTCCGCCAGATGAACGTCCAGATCGACCCGCGCGCGCCGATGGGCAACCTCACCGACGCGGAACGCCAGCTCACGGCGATCGCCCGCGCGATCGTCACCGACGGGCGGATCATCCTGCTGGACGAGCCCTCCACCCACCTCAACGAGAGCGAAAAGCAGCGGCTTTACGACGCGATTGCCGGGCTCAAGCAGGAGGGCCGCGCCTTCCTGATCATTTCCCACGACCTGAACGAGGTGCTCGCGGTCGCGGACACGATCTCGGTCATGGAGGACGGGGAGATCGTGCGCAGCGCGCCCGCCGGTGAATTCGACGAGAAGGCGCTGATCGAGGCGGTCTACGGCATCAAGTCGGAAAACATCTATTACCGCGAGCGGCCGGAGGCCGGGAAGGAGGTCCTGCGCCTCGAGGACTTCTCGGGGCCGAACTTCTCCGGCGTGAGCCTTTCGCTGCGCGCCGGGCAGGTGACCGCGTTCATGGGCGGCGCCCAGTCGGGCAAGCTCAGCGTCGCGCGCAGCCTCGCGGGACTCGGAAAGACGACGGGGAAGATCTTCTTAAACGGCGCCCCGCTGGAGATTCCCTCGCCGATCACGGCGGTGAGGGCGGGCATCGTGCTCGCCTCCAGCCAGGAGGACGAGGAGGAGATCCGCGAAAGCGAGATCGCGGTCAACGCGGGCAAGCAGGACACCTCCGCCAGCCGCATGGCAATCTCTGCCAAACGGCTGATGGCCAGCGTGGGCAAGGCTCTCGGCAACTACGTCATGCTCCGGCCGCAGCAGGAGTACATCACGGGCGGCAACCGCCAGCGGGAGCTGGTGGAACGCGCGATGCGCAAGCAGGCGTTCGTCTACCTGCTCTGCGAGCCGACCGCCGGCGTGGACATCCCCGCGAAAATGCGGCTCTATTTTGAGATGAACAAGCTCCTCCAGAAGGGCGCGGCCGTCCTCTGGCTCACCGCCGATATCGACGAGGCGTTCGGCCTCTGCGACAACATCGCCGTCATGCGGGATGGCGGGCTCGCGCTGAGCGGCTCCGCCGCCGGGCTTTCCCGCGAGGCGGTGCAGGAGGCGATCGGGGCAGCCGCTCAGTGAGCGGAGGAAGTTGTCGGTAGTCGACCGACAGCGAGTTCCTTTCTTGCTTGCCCAAGAAAGGAACCAAAGAAGGGCACGAGGGGCTTAGGCGGCCTGCCCGGGCATAGATGCGCTCCTCGCCTGCGGCGAGCGCCGCAGAGCGGCGACGCGCATTCAAAGAGGGCCACAGGCCCCCTTTGGATTCCCCGTAGGGAGTCGCCATGCGACCCGGCCCGAAGGGCCGGAATCCTAAGAGGATGCCTTCGGCGGATGCCCGGAGCGCGCTACGCGCGACGGCCGATCTCCGGCCTAAGAGCCGCCTTCGGCGGTTGGCCTTCGAAACGCGGTCTGCGGACCGCAGTCGCGGGCGCTCCGCCCCGCGACCCCGGCTTGAGTCCGCTTCGCGGACCCGGCCCTGCGGGCCGGATTCTCTACAAGGATGGCCTGCGGCCAAATCCCTGCGACCCCAACGCCGCCTCCGGTTGGCCTGCGGCCAAAGTCGGCGGCGCCCGGTTCACGGATCAATAGGCAAGTTTACCGCATCCCGCCAGCCGCCGCGCCGCGGGCGCAATGCCTCTGCCCGAGAGTCTCCGGAACCGTACCCGAAATACTTTCGGGGAGATGAGACGGCAAAACACAAAGGAGCGCCGCCCGGTGGGCGGCGCTCCTTTGTGGCTGAGCCTTCTGTTCCTGTGTTGGGAGCGCCCGCAACCTGAATTGAGCCCTCAGCTGGTGTACCTGTGGGGAGTGACGGTAGTCTGCGGGTACTGGCAAGGTACTCCCGGGGGTTTCTCAAGGGGACTGGCGGAAGTCCCCTTGAGCGCCCTTCTTCCGCCGACTTCTTGGGCG
>NZ_DBMDHH010000012.1:0-63097 GCF_057433415.1 Anaerotruncus sp.
TGGTGATGATCGTCACATCCCGGCCTGCGCCCGTCAGCGCGTCCGCCAGCAGCGCGCAGCAGCTTCCGCTCTCGATCATGACCGTCTCGCCGTCCCGCACCAGCTCCGCCGCGCGCGCCGCGATGCGGCGTTTCGCCTCATAGTGGTAGGCGATGCGCCCGTTGAGGTCGTCCGGACTGCAAAGCACGGCCCAGCCGTGCTCCCGGTGGATGACCCCCTTCTCCTCCAGCGCGTCGAGGTCCTTGCGGACCGTCACCTGCGAAACGCCGATCTCCCGCGCCAGCGCGGCCACTTCGATCCGCTTGCGCTCGGTCAAAAGCTCCAAAATCCGGTATTCCCGCTGTTTCACTGCCGTCACCTCATTTGTTGTTCCATCTTAGCACAACGCGATAACGAAATCAACCCGTTTTTCTTTCAAATGAAGCGGAAAGGGGCGGGCAGCCCTTGGCTGCCCGCCCCTTTTGTCCTGGATTACCGGTTGGTCACGGCGACCTGGAGGCCCTCCATCACGTCGAGCGCCTTTTCGTTCATCGCCGGGTCGGCGCAGGCGGTGCACCGCGCGTCGACCGACACCCGCGCCTCGGGCAGCGCGGCCTTGACGAGCACCGCGTTGGAGATCACGCAGATGTTGGAAACCAGCCCACACAGCTCGACCTCCTCATAGCCCTGCGTCTTGGCGTAGTAGGCCAGCGCCATCGATCCGAAGGCGGGCTTGTGGAAGCAGGGGGTCAGCGCGTCGCAGTAATCGGCCACCCTCCCGTAGAGCTCCCAGCCCGGCATCCCCCGCACACAGTGGGTGACGGGCAGGTTTTTGCCCTCCTGCGTCTCCAGGTAGTCCTCCCCGTGGGTGTCGAAGGTGAACGCCACGTCGTCCCCGCGGGCCTTGTACTCCTCGATCTTGCGGCAGATCGGCTCCTCGAGCGCCTCCGCGCCCGGGAACCCGAGGCTCCCGTTTACAAAATCGTTCTGGTAGTCCACCACAACCAACAGCTTGCTCACTTGCTTGTCCTCCCCTTTGAAAAGGGCCGGATTCCTCCGGCCCTCTTTTTCAGATTTCGTATACGGATACCTGGTTATTGACCATCGCGACCGAGATGCGCCGGGGCGGGTTCGTGCCCTCCACGAGGCAGGAGGCCGTCCCGAAGGCCGCCGCGAACTGCAGCGAGCGCTTGGGGTCGTACTTGTAATCGTGCGCGATGATGAAGCCCGCAAGGGCCGCGTCGCCCGCGCCGATGGTGGATTTGATCTCCGAAAGCTCGGGGACGTCGGCCTTGTATGTAACCTTGCCGTCCCCGTAGACCATCCCCTCCGCGCCCATGCTCGCGAGCACGTGGCGCACGCCGAGATCGGCAAGCTGCTTGACGGCGGCCTTGATCTGCTCGAGCGATTCGAGCGGGCGGCCGACGAGCATGCACAGCTCCTCGAAGTTGGGCTTGATCACCCACGGCTGGATCTTGGCGATATTTTCCAACGTGGCGGAGCGGGTGTCCAGCGCGACCGTGCCGCCGCACTCCTTGATGAACATGCAGATTTCGCAGAAGATGTCGTCGGTGACCCCTTCGGGCATCGCGCCCGCCACCACGACCAGCGTCGCCGGGCGGATCTCCTCCGACAGCGCCGTCTCCAGCTCGTCGATCGTGCGCTGGCGGATCTTGGGGCTCTTGCGGATCAGCCGGGTGAAGGTGCCGTCCGGGGTGACGATGCTGATGTTCTCGCGCATCCGACCGGGCGCGAGGATGACCCGCGTCCGGACATGCTCGTCGTTGAGGCGCTCGAAATAGCGCTTGCTGTTCTCCTGTCCGGCCACGATGAGCGCGGTGTTCGCGAGCTCATAGCTTTGCAGCACGCGCGAAACGTCGACCGCCTTGCCCGCCGAATCGTACAGTTCGCTGGTGACGTTGTTCTCGCTGCCCATGATGAACCCGTCCACATAGAGGGTGATGTCCGCCACGGGGTTGAGCGACAGCGTGATGATCTTGTCGAAGAGCATCTTCCTTACCTCCCGCTAAAAGTGATTCCATTCCTCCCCGAACGGCGAATGGTCCGGGTGCTCCGCGGGGGGAGCCTGCCCTCCCGGGGCGGGTTCCTCTTTGGGGGCGGTGTCCTTGGGCGGCTCAGGCTGCCGGCCGGGCGCGGCGCGGTAGAAGGAGGAGCCGGAGGTCTCCGGGACCGGCCTGCCCTCCATCATCGCGGCGAACTGGTCCTCCTCCATCTTCTCGTGCTCGAAGAGGTACTGCGCCACCTGGTGCAGCTGATCCATGTGCTCGGTGAGGATTTCGACCGCGCGCTCGAAGGCGGTGTCGATGATCTCGCGGATCTCCGCGTCGATCTCGGCGGCGACGTTTTCCGAGTAGCTCGGAGTGCTCGAGAAGTCGCGGCCGAGGAAGATCTCGTTTTCGTCGTGCCCGTAGACGATGGGCCCCAGCTTCTCCGAGAAGCCGTAGCGCATGATCATGTTGCGCGCGACCTTGGTGGCGCGCTCGATGTCGTTGGAGGCGCCGGTCGAGATGTCCTCGAGCACGAGCTTCTCCGCCACGCGCCCGCCGAGCAGGGTGACGATCTCCTCGTTCATCTCCCGCTTGGTCATGTAGGATTTGTCCTCGCCCGGCAGCGAAAGGGTGTAGCCGCCCGCCATGCCGCGCGGGATGATCGATATCTGGTGCACCGGGTCCTGCGTGGGCAGATAGTAGGTGCAGACCGCGTGCCCCGCCTCGTGGTAGGCGGTGAGCTTTTTGTCCTTCTCGGTGACCACCCGGCTCTTCTTCTCGGGGCCGGCGATCACCTTGATGGTCGCCTCCTCGATCTCGGTCATCGTGATCGCCCGGAGGTTCTTTTTGGCGGCGAGCAGCGCCGCCTCGTTCGCGAGGTTTTCGAGGTCCGCGCCGGTGAAGCCGACGGTCGACGCGGCGATCGTATGCAGGTTCACGTCGGGCGCGATCGGTTTATTCTTGGTGTGGACGCGCAAGATCGCCTCGCGCCCCTTGATGTCGGGATAGCCGACCGCGATCTGGCGGTCGAAGCGGCCGGGGCGCAGCAGCGCCGGGTCGAGGATGTCGCGGCGGTTGGTCGCCGCGATGATGATGACGCCCGTGTTGGTGCCGAAGCCGTCCATCTCGACGAGCAGCTGGTTGAGGGTCTGCTCGCGCTCGTCGTGCCCGCCGCCGAGTCCCGCGCCGCGGTGGCGGCCGACCGCGTCGATCTCGTCGATGAAGACGATGGACGGGGCGTTCTTTTTGGCCTGCTCAAAGAGGTCGCGCACACGCGACGCGCCGACGCCGACGAACATCTCGACGAAGTCGGAGCCGGAGATCGAGAAGAAGGGCACGCCCGCCTCGCCGGCGACCGCCTTGGCAAGCAGCGTCTTACCGGTTCCGGGAGGGCCCATAAGCAACACGCCCTTGGGGATGCGCGCGCCGAGAGAGTTGAATTTGGAGGGGTTCTTGAGGAACTCGACGATCTCGACGAGCTCCTCCTTCTCCTCGTCCGCGCCCGCGACGTCCTGGAAGGTCACCTTCGGGCCCTCCTCGGGGGCGCGGGGCTTCGCCTTGCCGAAGCTCATCACGCCGCCCGTGCCGCCGCCGCGCGCCTGCTTCATCATCATGTAGTAGAAGAAGACGAGCAGGCCCACGAGCACGAGGGTCGGCAGCAGGCTCACCCACCAGGGGGTCTGCTTGATCGGGAAGTGGTCGTAGACCATCGGGGCGTCGGGGTGCGCCTCGTTGTACTGCCGGACGAAGCTCTTGGTGCCGTCCGGCTTGTCGGAACTGATATCGTCGAGGAAGAGCACGACGTTGGGGACCTTGTAGTCCTTGGTCGTGTCGTCCTGGAAGGTCATCTTCAGTTCGCCGGTGCCCAGGTCGAGGGTGTATTCCTTGACCTCCTGCCGCTGGAAATACCCGAGCACGTCGGAATACTTCTCGGTGACGGGGGTCTGCCGCATCGACGAGAACATCAGCACGGCCATGAGCATCAGCAGCAGAAAGGTCGAAAGCCAGATGCCGATGCCTCTTGACTTTTTGTTCAAATCAGATTCACTCCTGTCAAATCATTGCGCGCCCAAAGCACGCCGCACGGCGGCGCGGGACTACTTTTCGTAGACCTCCGGCTTGAGCACGCCCACATAGGGGAGGTTGCGGTATTTCTCCGCGAAGTCGAGCCCGTAGCCGACCACGAACTCGTCGGGCACCTCGAAGCAGGTGTAGTCCGCCTGGATGTCCGCGGCGCGGCGGGCGGGCTTATCCAGCAGCGTCGCGATGCGGATGTCCGACGCGTGCCGCTGCATGAGCAGCTCCTTGAGGTATTTGAGGGTCAGGCCGCTGTCGAGGATGTCCTCGACGATGAGGATGTTGTAGTCCTGGGGGTTGATGTCGATATCCTTGATTATCTTAACCACTCCCGAGGATTTTACGCCGGAGCGGTAGCTCGAAACAGCCATGAATTCGATCTCGCAGGGGACGGTGATCGCGCGGATGAGATCGGCCATAAAGACGAACGATCCCTTGAGCACGCCGAGCACCAGCAGCTTTTTGCCCGCGTAATCCGCGGAGATTTTCGCGCCGAGTTCCTTTACCTTTTCCGCGATCGCATCTTCCTCGATCAGTACCTTCAGGATGTCGTCCGTCATATTCCCTTTCGCCATGCCTATTCATCCTCCGCTCGTTTGTCCCCCGCCCCGGGCTCCGGCGCGAGGGTGATCATCATGATGTTTTTCGTCCCGCGGCCGACCCGCACCCGCTCGTCCACGCCGGCGCCCTCCGCAAAGAAGACCCCTTCGCTGTCGGCCAGCACGCACAGCCGCTCGCGTCCGTCGAGCCCAAGCTCGGAAAAGAGCTTTTTGAGCGTTTTCGTACATCCGCGCCCGGCGGGCTTCATCCGGTCGCCCGCCTGCCGTGAACGTAAAAAAATATCAACATTTATTTTATCATAGTCGGCCGCGTTTTTTAATCCCTTATCCGGAATGTTCTCAAAAATTTCATAATCTGCACAGTTTATAACCGAAAATTCTATTGCTTTTCCACCGTCCAGCGGAATCCGCGCGCCGTCAAGCCGCGCCTTCTCGAGCTGCCGCGGCGCGATCGGCGCGAGGCGCTCCCCGCGCCGTTCCAGCCGCAGCACCCCTTCCCGCACGGTGACGTAGAGCCGCGGCCCGACCTGCATCGTGTGCCTGCGGCTGTTCACCAGCATGCCGGCGACCGCGCCGATCCGCTCGGCCGAGCGTTCGACGCCGCCCTCCTCGAGCAGCGAGGCGATGATGCGGGAGCGGAGCGCCGGGTGCAGCGCCGCGAGCCCCGCCGCGTCGCAGCCGCCCTCCCGGCGGAGCTTCTCCCCCGCCTCCCCCGCGAGCCGCGCGAGGCAGTCGGCGTCCCGCCGCAGAGAGTCGGTCATCCGCCCGACGGCCGCGAGCGCCTCGGGATTCACCCGGAAAAGCTGCGGCAGGACGTTGTGGCGGATGTGGTTGCGGGTGTAGCGGTCGGTCAGGTTGGTGCTGTCGGTGACGTAGCAGAGGCCGTGGGCCGCGCAGTAGTCCTCCGTCTCCCGCCTGGTGCAGCCGATGAGCGGCCGCACGACCGCCCCGCGCACCGGCGGGATGCCGCACAGCCCGGCGATGCCGGTGCCGCGCGCGAGATTCAAAAGCACCGTCTCGGCGGCGTCCGAGAGGGTGTGCGCCGTCGCGATCCTGCAACGGTATTTTTCCGCGAGCTCGTCGAAGAAGGCATAGCGCGCCTCCCTCGCCGCGACCTCGATCGACACGCCCCGCTCCCGCGCGAGCGCCTTGACCTCGACCCGGCGCAGGTCGAGCGGGATTCCATACTGTTCGCACATTGTGCGCACGAGCTGTTCGTCCCGGTCGCTCTCCTCCCCGCGCAGGCAGTGGTTGAGGTGGCAGGCGCGCACCGTCAGGCGAAGGTCGGTGAGCGAGCACAAAAAATCAAGCAGGGCGACCGAGTCGGCGCCGCCCGAAACCGCCGCCGTGACCGTGTCACCCTGCCGGAGCATGGAAAACTCTTCAATTGTCGCCCTCGCCTTACGGTTCATCGCGCCCCAGCTCCAAATTCGTAAATCTCGTGTAACGGTTGTCCCAGCCGAGCTTGACGACCCCCACCTCGCCGTGGCGGTTCTTGGCCACGTCGCACTCGGCGATGTTGCGCTCCTCCGCCTCCTCGCGCGCGTAGTAGTCCTCGCGGTAGAGCAGCAGGACGATGTCGGCGTCCTGCTCGATCGAGCCCGATTCGCGCAGGTCGGAGAGCATCGGCTTGTGGGTGGTGCGGCTCTCCGGTCCGCGGGAGAGCTGGGAAAGGGTAATGACCGGGACGTTGAGCTCCTTGGCCATAATCTTGAGGTTTCGGGTGATCTCCGAGACCTCCTGCACGCGGTTTTCGCTGCGCCGCCCGGTGGACATCAGCTGGAGGTAGTCGATGATGACGAGGTCGACCTTTTTGAGCCGGCGCAGCTTCGCCTTCATCTCCCCCACCGTGATGCCCGGCGTGTCGTCGAGGTAGACGTCCGCCTTGGAGAGCACCTGCGACGCCATCGCGATGCGCACCCAGTCGTCCCCCGTGAGCTCGCCCGTGCGCAGCAGCTGCCCCTCGACCGACGCCTGCGACGAAAGCAGGCGCTGCGCGAGCTGCTCGCTGCTCATCTCAAGGGAGAAAACGGCGACCGTGCGCCCCCCCTTGGTGGCGACGTTCTCCGCGATGTTGAGCGCGAGGGAGGTCTTGCCCATGCCGGGGCGGGCCGCGATAAGGATGAGGTCGGTCTTGTTGAGCCCGGTGATCACCCGGTCGAGCGCCGGGTAGCCGGTCGAGATGCCCTTATACTTGTCCCGGTCCTCGCCCGAGAGGTGCTGGAGCAGCTCGTAGGTCTCGGTGATCGCCGTGCGGATATGCTTGAAGGAGCTCGTGTTGCGCCCCTGGCGGATGTCGAAGATGCTCTGCTCGGCCGAGTCGAGCAGCACGTCGGACTCCGCCTGGGACTCCTGCGCCATGTCGATGATCTCCCGCGAGGCGGTGATCAGCCGGCGCACGTAATATTTTTCGCGCACGATCCTGCAATACGCCTCGACGTTCGCCGACGAGGGCACCACCTGCGCGAGATTGGTCAGGTAGATTTTGGCGTCCTCGTCGGTCTCGAAGATCTGCTCCCCCTTGACCGCGTCGAGGATCGTGATGAAGTCCATCGTCCGGTTCATATTGAACATGTTGGTCATCACGTCGAAGATCTGCTGGTGCTGGGGGCGGTAGAACGCCGCCGACCGCAGGTTCTCCATCACCAGCGCGAAGCAGGAGGGATCGATCAGCACCGCGCCGAGCACGCTCTGCTCCGCCTCGAGGCTGTAGGGCATCTGCCGGCCGTATTCCCCCGTGTCCAGATTAAATTCCGCCAACGCAGCCCCTCCTTCCCTCACAGCATCCGGTTATTCCGCTTCGCCGACGACCACGTAGACGTCCGCCGCGATGCCCGGGTGCAGCTTTACCTGCACGGTGTAGCTGCCGAACGCCTTGATGTCGGAATCCATGACGATCTTGCGCTTGTCGATCTGCGCGCCGAACTGGCGGGAGAGCTCCTCGGAGATCTCCTTGCTCGTGACCGAGCCGAACAGCTTGCCGTTCGCGCCCGCCTTGGCCGCGATCTTTACCGTCTTGCCGCCGATCTTCCCGGCCATCTCCTGGGCCGCCTGCTTTTCCACCGCGGCCTTGTGCTCGACCGACGCCTGCCGCGCCTTCATCTCGCCGAGCGCCTGGGCGCTCGCCTCGATCGCCAGCCCCTTGGGCAGCAGGAAATTGCGGGCGTACCCGTCGGAAACCTTGACGAGCTCCCCCTTCTTGCCGCTTCCCTTGACGTCCTGTGTCAGAATCACTTTCATTGTTCCGTCTCCCTTCCGGCCCCCTTCCGGGGGCCTGCCAAATGCGATCTCCGTCGGGCGCGGGCGCCTTCCGGGACTAATTTCTGCTGTTTTCCTCGAAGTATTGGTCGATCGCCGCGACCAGCCTGCGGTACGCCTCGTCGAGCGGCATGCCGGAAAGCTGCGCCCCCGCCATCGTGAGGTGCCCGCCGCCGCCCAGCTTTTCCATGATGATCTGGACGTTGAGCTGCCCCATGCTGCGCGCCGAGATCGACACGCCGCCGTTCATCTCAAAGACGAGGAAGGACGCCTGCACGCCGATGATGCCGAGCAGTTCGTCCGCGGCCTGCGCCGCCGTCACCTGGATGTCGGGCGCGTCGCGGTCGGGCGACACGGCGATCGCGCAGCCGCGGTAGACCTCCGCGTTGGCGACCAGCTTGGCGCGGCGCTGGTAGCTCTCCATCGACAGGGCGAACATCCGCCGCACCTCCACCGTATCCGCGCCGATCTTGCGCAGGTAGGCCGCGGCCTCGAAGGTGCGCACCCCCGTCTTGATGATGAAGTTCTTGGTGTCGAGCATAATGCCCGCCAGCAGCGCCTCGGCCTCGGGGCGGCCGAGCCGCAGCTTGTCGCCGAAATACTGCACCAGCTCGGTGACCATCTCCGACGCGCTCGACGCGTAGGGCTCGTGGTAGAAGATGACGGCGTTGTCGATGTGGCCGACCATCTTGCGGTGGTGGTCGACGACGACGACGTTCTTGCAGGCGTCGAAGACCGCCTCCGACTCGAGGATGTGCTTGACGTGGGTGTCGCAGATGACGAGCAGCGTCTTGCGGGTGATTCTGGGCAGCGCGTCCTCCGGCTCGAGGAACATCCCCTCGAATCCGTTCTGGAGCAGCCGCTCATATTCGAGCGTCACGAGGTTGGTGCTCCTGCGGATGACGACGTAGGCGTCCTTGCCCATGAGGCGGGCGGCTTTCATGATGCCCACCGACGCGCCGAAGCAGTCGAGGTCGGCGGCGCGGTGGCCCATGACGAGCACGTTGTCGCTGCCGGAGATCAGCTCGGCGAGCGCGGTCGCGACGATGCGCGTCTTGACCTTGGTGCGCTTCTCCATGCCGCTCGAGACGCCGCCGAAGAACTCGTAGCCCGACGCACCCCGCACCGCGGCCTGGTCGCCGCCGCGCCCGAGCGCCATATCGAGCGCCTGGCGCGCGAACCGCTCGCTCTCCTCCAGGGTGGCCGCGTCGCGGCCGACGCCGACCGACAGGGTCGGGACCATCTTGGTCTCCGTCTCGATCGCGCGCACCTGCTCGAGCAGGGTGAACCGCGCCGAAATGACGCCGCGCAGGCTTCGCTCCTCCATCACCGCGGTGAACCGGTCGCGCTCGGTCTTGAGCAGCAGCCCGCCGCTGTCGGTGACGAACTTGCTCACCGCGTATTCGATCTGGCCCATCACCCGCGCGCGCTCGTTGTCCTTCATGTTCTGCTGGAGCTCCTCGTAGTTGTCCACCAGGATCAGCATGACCGACGGGCGGGTCTCAAAGTATTCGCGCGCGTAGCGCTTGAGCTCGGTGTTCTCGAAGAAGTACACCATGTAGAGCTCTTCCTCTTCGCTGACCGCGCGCGCCACGTAGGCGGCGTAAAACCGCCCCTTGTATTCGGTGTCGTAGCCGCCCTCGGGACAGGTCCGGGTGATGTCCACGCCGGTCAGGATGGTGTAGATGCTCTTGCCGTAGCAGTTCTCCTCCCCGAGGATCTCCTTCTGCCCGAGGCGGTTGCACCAGACGATCTCCCCCTCCCCGCTGCACACGAACACCGGGATGGGGAACCCCGTCAGCGCGTCCTGCTGCACGGTGGTCAGCGTCTGCCCCATCGTGACCAGGAAGCGGCTGATCTGCCGCTTGGCAAGCTGGACCTGCCACACGAGCAGCACCGCGCACGCCACCGTGACGAACGCGCAGATATAGAACAGCCGGATATTGAAGAACAGCGTGGCCACCGTGACGGCCGCGCAGCACCCGATTGCGATCAGCAAAAAGGATTGGAACGGATGATTACTTTTCTTCACTTCAAAACCTCGTTTGTAACGATGTTGTCGGTTTCCCAAGCGGGGCCGGCCCACTCATACATAGACTATTATATCACGTCCGCCCGTCTGTTGCAATCCACAACCTGCCGCTTGACAGGCGAGGGCGCCTCTGCTATAATTCAAATTAGTAAATGACTAATTTAGTAAATGGAGGATTCCCCATGAACATCCCGACAACGTTAAAACATAAACCCGTCATCGCGGTCGAGGACTACGAGGCGATCGATGAGCACCGCTTCCCCGGAACCGACGCCAAGGGCCTCTCCCTCGGGCTTGCCCAGTGGAACGACCGCGGGAAGCTCGACATCTCCGCCAAGGTGTGGCGCCACACGGGCGGCAAATGGTCCCGCCAGTCGGAGGAGCTGCCCCTGCACCGGGTGCTCGACCTGGCCATCCTCACCGCCCGCGCCTGCCAGTTCTTCCGCGAGGAGAGCTACCGCCACCCGGAATTCTACGACCCGGAGCACCCGGTCATCGACCGGGTGGGGCTCGAGGGGGACGCGATGACCGTCTCGGTCTGCACCGAAAACCCGATGATCGGGGAGGACATCAAGCTCTTCAGCCAGGCCCTCTCCGACGAGGGGGAACGCCTCGGCGAGCGGTTTTCCGTCCTCGCGCGGCTCTTAAAGGAGATGGGATACTGATGGACGCGCATAAAAAGGAGCTGCTGAACGCCTACAAGAGCCGTCCCCTTTCGGGCGGCGTCTACATCATCCGCAACACCCGGAACGGCCGCTACCTGCTGGCCGCCGAAACGAACCTCTCCGGCTCGAAGGGCAAGTTCGAGTTTTCCCAAATGACCGACTGCTGCAACTGGCACAAGCTCTCCGCCGACTGGAAGGCGTGCGGCAAGGACGCCTTCGTCTTCGAGGTGCTCGACGAGCTCACCCAGAAGGAGACCCAGACGCCCGAGGAGTTCTGCGCCGACCTCGCCGCGCTCGGCGAGCTGTGGGCGGAAAAGCTCGACCCCTCCCTCGCCTATTAGCCTCCCCACCCATTCGTTCCCCGCCTATTTCAATGTTCCAACCACGCAACAAAGCGGCCGCCCAATCGGGCGGCCGCTTCTGTATGCAGTTCATCAGGGTGTGGTCCATGGAGGGGGACGACCCGGCCCCCTCCATGAGGCGCGCCGGGCGGGCGTCGGCGCAAAGCGCCGCCCCGGCCCATCGGGCCGGGCAGTCCCGCCCCTCCTTAACGTGCTTTTGGGCGGGAGCCAAAAGCACGCGCGCCCTAGACCTCCTGGATGACCGGCAGGATCATCGGGCTGCGCTTGGTGCGGCTGTAGAAATAGGAGGAAAGGGAATCGCGCACCTGCGTTTTGAGGTTGCCCCAGTCGCTGACATGCTTTTTGGTGCAGCCTTCAATCGTCTGCTTGGCGACGGTACGCGCCTCGGCGAGCATATCCTCCGCCTCGCGCACGTAGACGAAGCCGCGCGAGATGATGTCCGGGCCCGCGACGATCTGGCCGTTGGTCCCGTCGATGGTGGTGACTACCACGATGAGGCCGTCCTCGCCCAAATGCTTGCGGTCGCGCAGCACAATGCTGCCGACGTCGCCGACGCCGAGGCCGTCGACGAGAATGCGCCCGGACGGGACGATCTCTCCCGTCTTGACCGACACGCCGTCGAGCTCGAAGACGTGGCCGTTCTCGCCGATAAAGATGTTTTCGGGCGGGATGCCCATCGCCAGCGCGAGGCCGGCGTGGCGCTTGAGCTGCTTATACTCGCCGTGCACCGGGAAGAAGAACTTCGGCTTGGTGAGCGCGAGCATGATCTTCAGCTCCTCCTGGCAGGCGTGGCCCGAGACGTGCACCTCGTACATCCGCTCGTAGATCACGTCGGCGCCCAGCCGCATCAGGTCGTTGACGACGCGGCCGACCGTCTTTTCGTTGCCGGGAATGGGGTTGGCGCTGATGATGATGAAGTCGTTTGCGGTGACCGACACCTTGCGGTGGTCGCCCGACGCCATGCGCGAAAGCGCGCTCATCGGCTCGCCCTGGCTGCCCGTCGTGATGAGGACGACGTCCTCGGGGCGGTAGCGGTTGATGTCGTCGATGTCGATCATGACGCCCTCGGGGGGCTTGAGGTAGCCGAGCTCGGTCGAGACGAGCACGGTGTTGACCATGCTGCGGCCGGAGACGGCGACCTTGCGGCCGTATTTCGCGGCCGCCTCGCAGACGAGCTGCATGCGGTGGATGTTGGACGAGAAGGTCGCAACGATGATCCGCTTATGCTCCGCCTGCTTGAAGAGCTTGTCGAAGCTCTCGGCGACCGTCACCTCGGTGGGGGTGAAGCCGGGGCGCTCGGCGTTGGTCGAATCGGACAGCAGCGCGAGCACGCCCTTGCCGCCCAGCTCGCCGAACCGCGCGAGGTCGATGATGTCGCCGATGATCGGCGTATAGTCGATTTTGAAGTCGCCCGTCTGGATGATGACGCCCGCCGGGGTGTGGATGGCCAGCGCGACCGCGTCGGGGATCGAGTGGTTGACGCGGATGAACTCGACCTCGAAGCAGCCGAGCTTGATCGTCTCCTGCGGAGCGATCTGCACGAGCTTGACCTTGCCGTAGAGTCCGTGCTCGCGCAGCTTGTTCTCAATGAGCCCGAGGGTCAGCCGGGTGGCGTAGACGGGGACGTTGAGTTGCTTGAGGAAGTAGGCCAGCGCGCCGATGTGGTCCTCGTGGCCGTGGGTGATGACGATGCCGCGCACCTTGTCGCGGTTTTTCATCACATAAGTGAAGTCGGGCAGCACGAGGTCGACGCCCAGCATGTTTTCATCCGGGAAGGTCATGCCGCAGTCGACGAGGAACATGTCGTCCATGCACTCGTAGACCGTCACGTTCTTGCCGACCTCCAGAAGGCCGCCCAGAGGGATGACGCGCACCGGGGTCTTGCGCTGTTCCTTCTGGCCCTTGCGCCTGCGGCCCTGCTGTTTGGCCGCGTCCTGGCGCGCCTCGGCCGCCTGGCGGGCCTTGCCCGGCTCGGAAAGCTCGATCGTCGCGCCGACGACCACCGGGGCCTTTTTGCCGCCCCTGGAAGACTTTTTCGGCGCCTTCGGCGCCTGCTTGGCAGCCGCGGACTTCGGGGCCGCGGGCTGTTTCGCGGCCTGCTTGGGCGCCTGCTGCTTCGGGGCCTGCTGTTTGCCCGCCTGCTGCTTGGCGCCCTGCTTGGGCTGCTTCTGCTGTTTCTGGAGCGCGTCCTGTTTTTCATTCTGCGCCCTGGCGGCGCCGTTCCCCTGCTTCTCAGAGGTTTTGGGCGCGGCTTTTTTCGGCGTCTCCGCTTTGGGGAGCGCCTTCTGGATCAGCTTGGCCGCGGCCTCTTTCACCGGCTGCCGGGGCTTTTTCTTCTGCGCGCCGCGTTCGACGACCGAACGCTTTTCGAGCGCGTCAAGCCCCATGCCGAGCTGTTCGTCGGTCAATTTTCCACCGACTTTTTTTTCATCTGTCACAAATGTACCTCCATGTTTTATGCAATTAGCAACTGCTCTTATCAAAATCCGGCAGAAAAGATCACAAAATCAGAACCCATCCTCCAACTGCTTACCCGGTCATGCCCAATCCACGAAACGGGTCAGCATCCCCGCCGGAAAGGACATCAATCGCAGTGAGAGAATAGGCGATGAAATTCCGTCAGCCGAATTCTTCTACCATCAAACGCATTGTGAAAATGCGTAAACCGAACACATGATTATTATACATTTTACCCGATTTCCCCCTCTTTGTCAAGCAAGCTCTCCAGCCGCCTGGTAAAATCTGTACAAAGCTCCTCCGCGATCTCCCAGCTCGCGGCCTCCGCGAAGACGCGGATGGCGCCGCCGTTTTTGCGCGGGCGCAGCAGCACGACGCCGCGGTCGCCCCGCACGACGACCCCCTCCCCCGCGCGCTCCCCGGCAAACTGCCCGAGCGCGCGCGCGGGCGGCGTCCGGATGGGCACCATCCGTTCCGCCTCGGCAAAGGGCGGGAGCTGCCGGTCGAGCTCGCGCAGCGAAAGCCCCCCGCGCTTCATGAGCGCGAGCAGCTGCACGGCGAGCATCAGCCCGTCGCGCGCGCACTGCTGGCGCGCCGCGAGCTTCCTGCCCTGCGCGTCCGAGCCGTCCGCCGGACAGAGCAGGTAGCGGTAGACCCGCCGTCCCCGCTCGCCGGCCAGCGTGTCGAGCGCCCGCGGAAAGTCGTTTTCCACCGCGACGTCCTCCTGCTGCTCGAACTGCGCGAGGCACCACGCCGCCACCGCCCGGTGGCACCCGAGCTTCGTCTCCCCCTCCGAGAGCTCCAGCCGCCGCCCGTCCTCCGAGAGGGTGAGCTGCAGCGCCGCCTCCTCCGCGATCTCGCAGCCGAGCTTCGTCAGCACGTCGGAGAGCAGCCGCCCCGCGGCGGCGTTGCCGCAGGCGACCCGCGCGCGCATCCCGTCGAGCCCGTCGGGGGCCTGCCGCAGCAGCTCGGTCAGGTACATGACCCCGATGCCGCTCATGTCCACGCAGTCGCCGAACCCGTCCGCCCCCGCGCGGGCGAACTCCCCGCGCGAAAGCGCCAGCTCGATCTCCCGCTCGACCCGGCGGGTGGCGGGCAGCCCCGCCTCGCAGAGCACCTTGATCGCGTTCTGCTCCCCGGCGCAGAGGTAGACCCCCAGCGTCAGGGCATTGTAGCCCATCGCGAAGCCGAAGAGCGCCTCGAAGACGCTCCCGAAGTCGAGCACCGGCGCGCCGGTCGAGCGCACCCCCGCGATGAGCGCCGCGCCGAGCACCTTGGCGCACCGCGCGTCCCCCGTCGCCACGCCGACCGGGCGGCCCTTGGCGAGGGTGCCGACCGCGCAGCCGATCCGCACGGCAAGCTCGGGGGTCAGCTCCACGCCGACCTCGCCGCACATCCCCTCGTCGTCGAAGGCGCAGGCCGCGCCCCCCTTTGCCGAGAGATGGTCGGAGACGGCCGCGCCGTCCGGGACCTTCACGCCGCCCGCGACCCGGATGCCCGCGCGGATCTCCGCGCCCGCGCCGACGGCGGCGCCTTCGCCGACCGCCGCGCCCTCCCCGAGCCGGGCGCGCGACTTGACCGCCGCGCCGGGGCAGAGGACCGCGCCTTCGGCGGCGGCGTGCTCGCCGAGCACGCTGCGGGGCAGCAGCACGCTCCCCCGCACCTGCGCGCCCGCGCCGACGGTGCAGCCGTCGTCGAGCACGCTGCCCTCCCCGACCTGCGCGTTGCCGCCGATCCGCACCCCTTCGCCGACCCACACGGGCGGCGTCAGCTCGTAGCGGCCGGCGGGCCGCCTGCCCGCGAAGTAGTTGCCGGCGGCGTCCCGCTCCCCGCGCAGGCGGCAGCGCACCCGCCCCGCGAGCAGGTCCGCCTGCGCGCGCCGGTAGGCCCCGAGATCTCCGATGTCGCACCAGTAGCCCGACAGGGTGCAGTTTTTGAGGAGCATCCCCCGCTCGAGCATCGCGGGGAAGAGATCGGATGCAAAGTCGAATTTCCGGCCCTCGGGAATCATATTGACCGCCTCGGGGGACAGGATATAGATGCCGGTGTTGGCAAGCTCGCTCGTCGCCTGCGCGTAGGAGGGCTTTTCCACGAAGCCGGTGATCCGGTCGGTTTCGTCCGCCACGACCAGCCCGTATTCACGCGGGTCGTCCACCTTCGCGGTCACGATGGTGACCGCCGCGCCGCTCTCCCGGTGCGCCTCCGCCGCCTGACGCAGCGGGAAGTCGCAGAGCGCGTCGCCGCTGATGACGAGCGCGGGGCCGTCGGGCGCGCCGAGCGCGTTTTTGACGCTGCCCGCCGTGCCGAGCGGCGCCTCCTCCTCGCAGAAGGAGAGCTTCACCCCCGCGAACTCCGCGCCCTCAAAATGGCCGGTGAGCCGCTCGGGCAGGTACTGCAGGGTGAGCACGCTCTCAAAGATCCCGTTTTCCGCGAGCAGCTCGAGGATGTATTCCACGACGGGGCGGCCGCACAGCCGCGCCATCGGTTTGGGGACGTTTTCCGTGAGCGGGCGCAGGCGCGAGCCCTGTCCGCCCGCCATAATGACCGCTTTCATCAGATGGGGAACCCTCCGTACAAACAGATTTACCGCTAGTATGGACGAAATCCCCCATCTTTACACTTTCCCGGCCGTCTGGGCGCAAAAAAACGGCCGCGCCCCTTGTAAAAAAGAGCAAAATCGTCTACAATATTTTCCGGTGTCTATCGCCGGGAAACCGGCAGTTTCACGGCACGGAGGAACGGATGCGTAAACAGGTCGAAATCTTTACCGACGGCGCCTGCTCGGGCAACCCCGGCGCGGGCGGCTGGGGGGCGGTCCTGCGGTTCGGGCGGCACGAGAAGGAGCTCTCGGGCGGCGAAATGCAGACCACCAACAACCGCATGGAGCTCACGGCGGTGATCATGGCGCTATCGGCGCTCAAGGAGCCCTGCACTGTCACGATCACCACCGATTCCAAATACGTCGCGGACGCGGTCTCCAAGGGCTGGGTCTACGGCTGGCAGAAGAAAAACTGGATGCGCGCCCCCGGCGAGCCGGTCAAGAACCCCGACCTGTGGAAGCGGCTGCTCGCGCTCCTCGCGGAGCACGACGTGACCTTCCGCTGGGTGCGCGGGCACAACGGGCATCCCGAAAACGAGCGGTGCGACGCGCTCGCGGTCGCCGCGATCGAAAAGGTGCGGGAAAATCCGTGATTTTTCGCGGAACCCCTTGCAAAATATACTTTATCGGTATACAATAGAGGCGTAATCAAAAACAACCCTCACATTTCCGGATAGAATGGTGGTAAGCGAATGAAACGGTTTGTATACGCGGACAACGCCGCGACAACACAGATTTCCCCCGAGGTGCTCGAGGCGATGATGCCCTGGCTCACCGAGGGCTACGGCAACCCGTCGAGCATCTACGAGCTCGGGCGCAGCGCGGGCTTCGCCATCGAGGATGCGCGCAAAAAGGCCGCCGCCGCGCTCGGCGCCCAGCCGAACGAGATCTACTTCACCGGCTGCGGCTCGGAGAGCGACAACTGGGCGATCAAGGGTGCGGCGCACAAGCTCGCCGCCAAGGGCAAAAAACACATCGTCACGACGGTGTTCGAGCACCATGCGGTGCTGCACACCTGCGCGGCACTCGAAAAGGAGGGCTTCGAGGTCACCTACCTGCCGGTGGACGAGCGGGGCCTCGTCACGGCGAAGCAGGTCGCGGACGCCATCCGCCCCGACACGGCGCTCGTGACGATCATGTACGCGAATAACGAGATCGGCACCATCCAGCCGATCCCCGAGATCGGCGAGCTCTGCCGCGAACGGGGCGTCTGGTTCCACACCGACGCGGTGCAGGCGGTCGGCAACGTTCCGATCGACGTGCAGGCCCAGAAGATCGACATGCTCTCCCTCTCCGGCCACAAGATCCACGCCCCCAAGGGGATCGGCGCCCTCTACATCAGGAAGGGCATCCTGCTGCCCAACCTCATCGACGGCGGCGAGCAGGAGCGCGGACGCCGCGCCGGCACCGAAAACGTCGCGTCGATCATCGGACTCGGCCGCGCGATGGAAATCGCCTGCGCCGACATCCCCGCCAAGATCGCTAAGGTCACCCCGCTGCGCAACCGCATCATCGACGAGCTGCTCACCCTTCCCCTCTCCCGCCTCAACGGCGACCGGGAACGGCGGCTCGCGGGCAACGCGAACCTCTCCTTTATCGGCGCGGAGGGCGAGGCGCTCCTGCTGGGACTCGACATGCAGGGGGTGTGCGCCTCCTCCGGCTCCGCCTGTACGACCGGCTCCCTCGACCCGAGCCACGTGCTCCTCTCGCTGGGGCTCTGCCACGAGGTCGCGCACGGCTCGCTGCGCCTCACGATCACCGACTGGACCACCCCCGACGACGTCGAGCAGATCATCGCGGCGGTCAAATCGGTCGTGGAACGCACCCGCGCGATGTCCCCGCTGTGGGAGGATATCCAAACCGGTAAAAAAGCCTTTAGGGTCTAAGCATAGAAAGGACTGGATGCAGAATGTTATATTCGGATAAGGTGCTCGAGCATTTCGCCAACCCCCACAACGTCGGAGAAATCCCCGACGCGGACGGCGTGGGCGAGGTCGGCAACGCCAAATGCGGCGACATCATGAAGATGTACCTCAAAATCAAGGACGGCGTCATCGAGGACGCGAAGTTCAAGACCTTCGGCTGCGGCGCGGCGATCGCGACCAGCTCGATGGCCACCGACATGATCAAGGGCTCGACCATCGAAGACGCTCTGAAGCTCTCCAATCAGGCGGTGGTCGAGGCGCTCGACGGCCTGCCCGCGAGCAAAATCCACTGCTCGGTGCTGGCCGAGCAGGCGGTCAAGGCGGCGCTCGCCGACTACTACCGCAAAAACGGCGTCGACCCCGACCCCATCGTCGGGACGATCACCGAGTGCGAGGCCTGCCACGGGCTGTAAACGAGAATTGAAAGAGCCGCCCATCTGGGCGGCTCTTTTTCTGCCTTGCGGCGGACGTTCAGTGGAACATATCCTTCTTGACGAGGATGAAGGTGCCGATGCCGGCAATGATCAGCGAGATGACGATCGGCACCCACCAGACGGGGAACGGCAGCCCCGAAACGTTCATGCCGTAGAAGCTGAACACCATATTGGGGATGGCCATGACGATCGTGATGGCGGTGAGCACCTTCATGACGATGTTGAGGTTGTTGGAGATGACCGACGCGAAGGCGTCCATCATGCCCGAGAGGATGCCCGAATAGATATTGCACATCTCGATGGCCTGCTTGACCTCGATCAGCACGTCCTCGAGCAGGTCCTCGTCCTCCTCGTAGAGCTTGATGATGCGGCCGCGCAGGATTTTTTCGAGCGTGACCTCGTCCGATTTGAGGGAGGTGGAGAAATAGACGAGCGACTTTTCCAGCCCGAGCAGCTGGATGAGCTCCTTGTTGCGCATCGACTGGTGCAGGCGGCTCTCGGTGGTGGAGGAGAGCTTGTCGATCTGCTTGAGGTAGATGAGG
Source organism: Anaerotruncus sp. (assembly GCF_057433415.1). Taxonomy (NCBI): domain Bacteria; kingdom Bacillati; phylum Bacillota; class Clostridia; order Eubacteriales; family Oscillospiraceae; genus Anaerotruncus; species Anaerotruncus sp. The sequence goes on from NZ_DBMDHH010000012.1 coordinate 18,899, forward strand.
AAGCGCGCGGCGATGCGCAGCAGCGTCAGCAGCAGAAAGCGGGTCTTGAGGGAGGTCTGCAGCCCCTTGACGCGGCCCTCCGCCATGTCCATGATCGTGAGGTTGTCGTTGAGGCAGACGGTGATGACATAGTCCCGCGTGATGATGATGCCCATCGGCAGGGTGGTGTAGAGCAGCGTCTTGTTCTCGTCGGTCTGCTCCTCGGCGGAGGGATAGTCGACGATGACGAGGGTCTGGTCCTCCTCGCTCTCGATGCGCGAGCTCTCCTCCTCGTCGAGCGCGGCCCGGACGAAATCGGGCTCCACGCCGAGGTCGCCGGTCAGGTAGGCGACCTCCGCCTCGGTGGGGCTGACGACCGAAATCCAGCAGCCCGGCTCGGGCGCGTCGATCTTGAGGATGCGGTTGTCCACCGTCTTATAGAAATTCAGCATAGAATGGCCCCTTTCTCAGGGGCTTCTAAGCACGGTGGGATGCGCCCCTGACGATATTGTGTTTTTTGACACAGAGCTTCCACCAGCGGGTACTTCCCGGGTCAGGGTTCACATCGGCACCTCCAAACTGTTTGATCGGTTCAAATTCCATATCCGGCGCCCGTTTGACGCCTTTCCCATTATAGCACATGATTCCCCGATTGCAAGCGCAAATTCCCGCAATCCGGACCCTCTTCCGCCTAGCCGCGCAAAAACCGTCCAAATCGGCCTGATTTCCGAAAATCCGGGTCAATACCGTCAAAATTGCGTAAAACTGGACCGCGAGAAAGCCCCCGCGGGAACGGTACGTTCCCGCGGGGGCGTCCGGCAGTCAGAACTGCGCTTCAAAGGTCTTTTCCACGGAGGAGGTGTCGTCCGCCATGACGAGCAGGACATAATTCCCGTGGGTCAGCACGAGCGCGCCGCCAATCTTGGTCATCTCCTCGGGCTTGTAGTCCTCGTAGGAGAACTTCTGGTCCTCGATGCGCACATCGATCGCGTCCTTGATATGCTGCACGTCCGCCGCGTCCTTCGCCTTGATGACGGTGACCTCCTCGGCGGTCGAGCGGGTGCCGCTCATGTACATCGACGCGTCCGCGACCTTCTCCTTGTCAAGCGAACTGTAAAGGCTGTAGAAGACCGTCTCGTCCGCCGTGACCATCTGGTCCTTGAGGTCGAGGCCGCCGGCCACCGCCGCGACAACGTCCGCCGCCGCGGGCTGCTTTCCGGAATCCGCCTGCTTGCCGCACGCCGCCAGCGAGAGGACCGCCAGCGATGCGAGCAGGACTGCTAAAATACGTTTCATGATGACAGCTCCTTATTTATGATACGGTGTGGGTTTTGAGGTATTCAAACCACTTGGTGTAATATTCCGGCCCAAAGTGCATCCCGTCGGTCGGGGAGGCCTCCTCGGGCAGTTCACCCCTGTCGTTCTTGAGCGCCTCGGCCACGTTGACGAAGTAGACGCCCTTCTCCTTGCTGAGCTCGAGCAGCGCCGCGTTGAAGGCGTCGATGTGGCTGTTGTCCAGGTTGTAGATGTTGTCCGGCGTCACCGGAAGGATCGACTGGACGTAGATCAGCGCGTTCGGCTGGAGCGCCTTGATGTCGTCGAGCAGCTTGCCGTAACGGGCGATGAAGGTCGCGGTGTCCTCCCGGGCCTCGTTCCCGCCCAGCATGATGTAGAGTTTGGCATAGGGCTTCTGCCCGAGCGCGTCCATGATCGTGATGCGCCCCTCCTCCGTCTTGACGACCTCGCGCGTGTAGACGGTGTCAAGGTTGACGCTGGTGCCCGCGAGCACCGTGGTGTTGGACATGAGCCCGTAGAGGCCGATCCCCTCGGTGATCGAATCCCCGACGAACGCCGCGTCGTCAAAGTAGGTGCCCATCACCCGCTCCGATTCGGGGACCGCCCCATCGGGCAGCGCGGGCTTCTCCGGCGCCTCCGGTTCGCTGCTCTCCTCCGGCTCGGAGGAGGACGCCTCCGGCTCGCTCGATTCCGGCGCGGCGCTTTCCGCCACGGAGGGCGCGCTCTCCTCCGGTTCGGCGGCCACCTTCTGCCAAATCCCGGCCACGGCCAGCGAAAAAACCAGCGCGAACGCCAGCAGGCCGAGCACCGGCCAGAGCATATTCCGATTGTGCCCGCGGATCACCTTGGGCGGTTTCTTTTCAAACATCCCTTTACTCCTAACGGCGGGAGCCGCCCCCCGCGTATTCCGTCCGTCCCCCCGCCGCCCCTCCGGCCGCGGTAACGTGCTTATTATACAACATCGGCATTTGCCTTGTAAAGCCAGAAAATGGATGCCCGCAGCGCCCAAAAGGTTGCAAAACCGGCGAAAGCAGAGGCGTTCCGCCCCATTTCTGTGACTGTGGCAAACGGTTCACAGAATATACACAAAGTTATAAACACTTTCCACCGAGTTTTCCACAGGACCGTTTCCCCGTAATCAGCGAGACGGCCCCCTTCTCCCCCGTCGTTTCAACAGCTTATCCACTGTATATTCGTCCGGGGCGCGGAAAATATACATGCATTTGTCCGCCAATGAAGGGCGGCGCCTGTCCGGAAGAAGGATTATACTTGAAGTCATACACCCCTTACGTGTCAAAATCTAACCGGATTCCTGCACACCGCGCCCGCTTTTTTCCATCGCGGTGCCTCCGGTGCGGGAAGGCAAAAAAATCCGGACGCTTTGCGTCCGGATTTTCGGCATGTCCGGAAGAGCGCCGCTATTCGGCGGCCTCCGTCTTTTCCCGCGCGCGTCGGGGTAGGATCGGCGGGAACAGCCCCATTTTCACGCCGATGCGGTGGAAGAGCAGCGCGAACCCGACCAGCAGGACGAGCTGCATTGGGACGACGATGTATCCGTTGAGGGTGTCGTAGCCGTAAACGGCGTGCCCGCCCTCCATGTCCACCATCAGGTCGGTGCGGGTGAGCCCGCCGTAGGGGGCGAATCCCTCGACAAGCTCCGCCGGCAGCTCCCCATGGACGATCGTCCCCACCGGCAGGAGGATGTCGTGGCTGTAGAGGCCTGGTTCCCCGTCGTCCCGGATCGCGTCATGGTTGATACTCGCCGCGATCCGGCTGCCGTCCTCCAGTTCGAGCGCCTCCCACCGCCGGCTTTTGTAGAAGGGGCCGCCGTTGTTGAGGACGGCGTACAGGTCGCCGCCGAAGGTGAACGTCCCGTGCTCCAGCATCTCGTCCAGTGTGCGCGCCCGGAAGGTGTCCCCGGCGGCGGGCGCGCCCACCGTCCCCGCCTCACCCGCGTTGGAAGCGGCGTAGGACTCGTAGAGCGCGGGGAAAACGGCGTGGTTGAAGAGCCAGACGATCCCCAGCATGATCGGCAGAGCCAGCAGCAAGGAAAGCCAAATGTCAAAACGCAGTCTCCGTCTCAAGGAAAAGCCTCCTCTATTCGACGCCCGGCGCGCCGGACAAAAATAAAAACACCAGCCGCCGCAGCGACTGGTGTCTTTTTTGGTGCGGTGGATGGGACTTGAACCCACACGCTCGCGCACACGCCCCTCAAACGTGCCTGTCTGCCGATTCCAGCACCACCGCATGTCCATCAGGACCGAGGGCAAATCAAAAGCCGAGCTTCACTCGACGAATTATACCTTACCATATTGATGCGGGAATGTCAAGGTGAAAAAGAGAATTTGTTGGAAAAATTGCCTTTACAACGGACAGCTTTTTGATCACGCCGCGCAGCCGCGGCGCGGATGGTTTTTCCTCCGCCGTTCGACAGATTTCGACATTCCCAGTATTTTCCGGAGGGTACAATGGGTGCAGGAGGTGTTGTCCCATGAAAAAAATGCTCTGCGTCCTGCTGTCCGTCCTGCTGCTTTCGCTGCCGGTTTCCGCCCATTCGGGGCGCACCGATTCCGCCGGCGGCCACCACGACAACAAAAACGTCAGCGGGCTCGGCCCCTACCACTACCACCACGGCTATCCCGCGCACCTGCATCCGAACGGCGTCTGCCCCTACGAGAGCGCGCCGGCGGCCCCCGCCGCTTCCGCGCCCGGCGCGGCCTCCGCCCCCGCGGCGGCGGCCGCGCCGGCCGTGACCGGCAAGACGGACGCCGAGAAGGCGCTCTTCCTCGACACCTATATCGCGCTCATCCAGGGGGAGGGCTCCACCGTCTACCACAGGCTCGGCTGCACCGACTTTGACGAGACGGCGGGCTTTGTGGCCTACAACACGGCGAACGCCGAGGCGATGGGTTACACCGCCTGCACGAAATGCCACTGAGCGGGCAGCGTCCCGCGCCGCAGAAAAGCAGCCGCTTACGCGGCTGCTTTTCATTTTCCCAATCCCCGCCTACGGCTTCTCCGGGGCGGCCTGCCAGAGCGGGAAGGGCGGCTCCGCCAGCGGCTTCACCGCGATGGACATGAGCAGGGCGGGGTTGTCGTCCGCCGCGATCCGGTTCGAGCTGAGCGCGCCGCACGCCCGGCAGCGGTGGATGAGGGCCCACTCCCCGTCCTTGCGCACCCAGACGCCGATGGGGTCCATCGTGCCCCCGCAGAGCGACGCCCGGTCCCCCGGGCGGTTGTCGACATGGACGCTCGACAGGCAGCGGGGACAGTGGTTGCGGTGGCGGCTCCCGGCGTCCTCCGGCGTCACCAGAGCGCCGCAGACCTTGCAGGTGAAGCTCTCCATGCAGGGCTCATGGCGGTAGTCCGCCTTCTTCCACTGCCGCAGGGTCTTGGAGAGCTCCTTCTGCCGGCGCTGCTTTTCCCGCAGGAAATCCGCCTTGCTTCCGGAAAGCCGCGATTCCTCCCGGAGCTTCCGGTAGGACTCCCAGCGTTCGGGCGAAAGCTCGCCGCGCCGGATCGCCTCCGCCACCGCGCAGCCGGGCTCCCCCTGGTGGCGGCAATCGCTGAACCGGCAGTGCCCGAGGTGCTCCTCGACGTCGGGGAAGCCGCGGGAGATTCCCTCCTCCGCCTCCCACATCCCGAGCTCGCGCATGCCGGGCGTGTCGATTGCCAGCACGCCGTTTTCCAGCAGGAGCAGCTGGCGGTGGGTGGTCGTGTGCCTGCCCCGCCCGTCCTTTTCGCGGATGCCGGAGGTGCGCATGACCTCCCCGCCCGCCAGCGCGTTCACAAGGGTCGACTTTCCCGCGCCCGACGGGCCGAGGAAGACGACCGTCCTGCCCGGCTTCAGGTAGTCGGCGAGCTGGTCGAGGCCGTACCCCGTGCGGGCGCTGACCGCGAAGACCCCCGTCCCGGCGGCGAGCTTTTCCGCCGCGCGGAGCTGGTCCGTGAAGTCCTCCACGGCGTCCGCCTTTGTGAGCAGGACCGCCGGGACGGCGCCCGACTGCCACGCGAGCGACAGGTACCGCTCCAGCCCGCGCGGGCGAAATCCGCTCCCGAGCGGCTGCAAAATGAAGACATAGTCGAAGTTCGCCGCCACCGCCTGCTCCCCGTGCCCGGACGAGGAGGGGTCCCGGCGGGAGAACCGGGTCCTGCGGGGCAGCGTCTCCAGGATGCGGCTTTCCCCGTCCTCCCGCCAGTCGAGCAGGACGAAATCCCCGACCGTCGGGCCGGTCTCCCCGTCCTCGCGGCGGGCGTCCGCCGCGAGGCGCGCGAGGCCGGCGCCCCTGTCGCAGACGATCTCAAAGCAGCCGCGGCGGACCGCCGTTATGCGCGCCGGGATTCCCCGCGCATCCTGCGGCAGGTCTGTCCGGCGAAATCCATATTGTTCGATATTCAAATGTTGTTCCCTCCGAATAAAATACAGGTTCCAAATGTTCGGCCGTTCCGGCCTCTCCTTTCCATCCAGGCTTTCCTCACCAAGACGCAAAAATCCCGCGGAAACAGAACCTTTCAGCCTGTCTCCGCGGGATTGTCCGGCGTGCCGCTGCGCGCGATCAGGGCGCAAAAAAGGACACGCCAAACGTGTCCTGCGCTGCGCGACAGTATTCACGAAAGGTGGCGCAAACGTCGCAAAAGCGCCGGGCGTTCCCCGCGCTCCCGCTCCGTTCCGGGCTATTCGGTTTTAGTGGAAAGCCACCTCATAAATTGCCGACATCAAGCGTTACTCCCTGTATGTTCCGATCAAACGGAAGGATTTGCAGATATCATATCCCATTTCGCGCAAAAATGCAAGGGGGAATTTTTCCCGCGCCGCGCGGCCGCAGGAAAAACCGGCAAAATCTCCGCCGGGTCGGGGGCAGGCGCGCAACCGTCACGCCGTCCTGGACGGCGGCGCGCCGGGGCTCGACGCCTGCGCCTAGAGCCGCGCGGAACTCTTCCGAGGCGCGGCCCGGCAGGGCATCTGACAAAAAAGGCCCCGGACAATGTCCGGGGCCTTTTACCGTTACCGGTAGGACTCCTCCAAAATTTTCAGCGCGTCCGCGTCGGAGAGGGGCGCGGGGTCGACCTCGTAGAGGCCGCCCATCGTCTCCCGCGCGTTGCGGGCGTACTTTTCAAGCTCCTCCCGCTTCATGCCGTAGTCGCTCATCCTGATGTCGTCCACGCCGCAGGCGCGCATGAGCTCCTCGAGCGCGGCGACAAAGTCCATCGGCTCCTTCGCGTCCTTCCTGCCGAGGGCCTTTGCCATATCAACCATCCGCTCGTCGCAGCAGCCCGCCTTCGCCCAGTGGGTATAGTAGGCGCGGCTCACCGAGATGAGCGCTGCGCCGTGCTCGAACTGCGGGTGATAGGCGCTGATTGCGTGGGCGAGGCTGTGCTCGGAGGTGCAGCCGGAGGTCGATTCGACCATGCCTGCCAGCGTGTTGGCCAGCGCGACGTCGGCGCGCGCCTCGAGGTTGCCGCCGTCCGCGACCGCCGCCGCGAGGCTTTTGCCGATCAGCTCGATCGCCTTGAGTGCGTAGAGGTCGCTGAGCACGTAGGCGGTGCAGTTGAGGTACCCCTCGGTGCTGTGGAAGAGGGCGTCGAAGCCCTGGTAGGCGGTCAGCCGCTTCGGCACCGTCAGCATCAGCTCGGGGTCGACGACCGACAGCACCGGGAAGGTCTTGTCATAGCCGCCGCCGATCTTCTCGTTCGTCTCGGTCTTGGTGGTCACCGTCCAGGGGTCGGCCTCGGTGCCGGTACCCGCCGTCGTCGTGATCGCGACGACGGGAAGCGGGTCGTTCGGAGGGGTGAGGCCCTTTCCGGTGCCGCCCGAGATATAATCCCAGTAGTCCCCCTCGTTGGCCGCCATGATCGCGATCGCCTTGGCGGAGTCGATCGCGCTGCCGCCGCCGAGCCCGACGACGAAGTCCACGCCGTTTGCCTTGGCGAGCGCCGCGCCCTCCATAACGTGGTCCTTGATCGGATTGGGCAGGATCTTGTCGAAGAGCAGGTGCTCCGCGCCCGCCTTGTCAAGCTGCTCCTCTACCCGCGCGAGGTAGCCGTATTTTTTGACCGAGGTTCCGCCCGTCGTGACGATGAGCGCCTTTTTGCCGGGCAGCTCCTGCCGCGACAGCCGGTTCAGCATCCCCTTGCCGAAGAGGATGCGGGTGGGAATGTAGTAGTTGAATTTCATCTGATATCGCTCCTTTATCTCGTTTGAATCAGGGCAGGACGTTGCCCGCCGCCTGATAGATCGCGTACCACTCCTCACGGGAGAGGATGACGTCCGCCGCGCGGCAGATATCCGCGAGCCGCCCGGGATTCATCGTGCCCGCGACCGGCTGCATATGGGCCGGATGGCGGAGGATCCACGCGATGGCGACCGTCGTATTGCTGACCCCATGCCGCTCCGCGATCCCGTCGATCACGCGGTTGAGCGCGGGAAATTTGTCGCTGCCGAGGAAGACCCCCTCGAAAAACCCGTACTGGAAGGGGGACCAGGGCTGGATCGTGATGTCGTGGAGCCGGCAGAAGTCGAGCACGCTTCCGTCGCGGCAGAGGGCGGAGTCGTTTTCCATGTTGACGTTGAAGCCGTTGGAGATCATGTTGCAGTTGGTGATGCTCAGCTGGAGTTGGTTGGCCACGATCGGGCGGGGACCCATCGCGCGCTGGAGCAGCTTCATCTGGCCGGGGTTCTGGTTGGAGACGCCGAAGTGCCGCACCTTGCCCGCGGCGGCGAGCTCCTCGAACGCGCCGGCGACCTCGTCGGGCTCCATCAGCGCGTCGGGGCGGTGGAGCAGCAGCACGTCCAGATATTCGGTCCCGAGCCTGCGCAGGCTGCCCTCGACCGACTCGATGATGTGCCGCCTGCTGAAATCGAACATGCGCGGGTTCTTGACGATGCCGCATTTGGACTGGAGGATCAGTTTTTCCCGCACCGACGGGCTCATGTGCGCCGCCTTCGCGAAGATCTCCTCGCAGGCGCCGTCCCCGTAGATGTCCGCGTGGTCGAAAAAGTTCGCGCCCAAATCGAGCGCCGCCTGCACGAACCGTTCGGCGGCGGGGCCGTCAAGGTTGTTTATCCGCATACAGCCGACCGCGACGACCGGAACGGTCGGCCCGGCGGCGCCCAGCTTCATCGTTCTCATGCTTTCACCGCATCCTTTCTCCGCTGATGATATTCCGCCGCTTGCGCCGCGGCGGCGTTTCTGGTACGATATGATTATAGACCTTAGAGTATGCTCGAAGTCAATACCCCCAAAAAATATTCTTCCCCGGTGAAAGGAGGCGTCCCGGCGTGATCGGTCTCTACCTGAGCGGAACCGGCAACACCAGATACTGCGTCGAATACCTGCTGCGCCTGCTCGACGAAACGGCGGAGGCGGTGCCCATCGAGGAGGAAAACGCCGCCGAACGGGCCGCGGCGCATTCCTCGATCGTTTTGGCGTACCCCATCCAGTACTCCAACGCCCCGCTGATGGTGCGCGCGTTCATCCGGGACCACGCGGAGCTCTGGCGAGGAAAGCAGGTCCTCTGCCTGGCGACCATGGGCGCGTTCAGCGGCGACGGCGCGGGCTGCGCCGCCAGAATCCTGAAGAGGTGCGGCGCCGCCGTCACCGGCGGCCTGCACCTGCGCATGCCCGACTCCGTCTGCGACAGCAGGCTTCTGAAAAAGCCGCTCGAGGAAAACCGGAAAATCGTCAAAGCGGCGGAAAAAAAGATGCGGGAGGCCGCCCCCCGCATCCTGGCCGGGGACTTCCCAAGGGACGGGCTGGGGCTCTCCCGCCGCATCGCGGGCCTGCTGGGGCAGCGCCTCTGGTTTTACGGCAAGACGGCGCGCTATTCCGATGGGCCCAAATTCAGCGGGGCGTGCGTCGGCTGCGGCCTCTGCGAAAGGGTCTGCCCCATGTGCAACCTTTCCATGCAAAACGGAAGGCCCCTGCCGCGCGGCCGCTGCACCATGTGCTACCGCTGCATCAGCCTCTGCCCGCGGAAGGCCATCACCCTCCTCGGGAAGGAAGTCACAGAACAGTGCCGCATCGAAAACTACCTGTCGAATGAAAAGGAGGACGCGGAATGAGCTACACCATCGCGCAGGCGGCGCGGCGCGCGGGGCTGACCGCGCACACGCTGCGCTATTACGACAAGGAGGGGCTGCTGCCCTTCGTGGACCGGTCCCCCTCGGGGTTCCGCGCCTTCAAGGAGAGCGATTTCGAGTGGCTGTCGGTCATCACCTGCCTCAAGAGCACGGGGATGCCCATCCGGGATATCCGGCAGTTCATCGACTGGTGCGTGCAGGGCGATTCCACGCTGGCCGACCGGCTGGCGATGTTCCGGCGGCAGAAGTCGATCGTCGAGCAGCAGATCTCCCAGCTTCAAAAGCACATGGAAAAGATCAACCACAAGATCCGCTATTACGAGATCGCCTGCGAGGCCGGCACCGAGGACGCGGTCCGCGGCATCCCCTGCGACGAGCTGTGAGGAGAAAAGGCCGGGAGCCCCGCGGGGCTCCCGGCCTTTCTTCTCAGCCGTCCTTTTTGCGGAAATGGAGGACCAGCATCGCCGCCGCCCAGGCCCCGAGCGGGACGAGCAGCCACCGGTAGGACACGGCGATATACGCCGAGGTCAGCGCCAGCAGAATGAGCGCGACCAGGGCGACGCAGAGCAGCCCGACGAGGAACAGCTTCTTTCCCGACATCCCGTTCCCTCCCCCACTTTTTTCTGCCCCTATCATACCATATCGCGCGCCCAAGAAAAGCCCCCGCGCCGATTTCTAACGGAATCTTAATCCGCGCCCGCGCCGGACGGCGAAAGGCCCGCGGCAGCGCCGCGGGCCTTTCGCTTTCGGGGAGCTCTATTCATCCGTGGGTTCAGGAGGAGCCTGTTCATCGGACGGCACGCCGCCCGCCGCAACCAGATATTCCGCCTCCGGTACGCCATCCCCGGGCGCGTCCCCGTCCTCCCGCAAAACGGGGGCCGGTTCCTCCTGGCAGAGGGGCAGCGTCACCGTGGCCTTGAAGAGGTCGCCGTCCAGCTCGATCGACAGCGCGCCGCCCGAAAGCTCCACAAAGCTCTTGGCGATCGCGAGCCCGAGCCCGCTGCCCTCTCCGGTGCGGGAGGCGTCCCCCCGCTGGAACCGCTCGACGATGTCCTCGGCGGTGAAGGTCATCTCATAGCTCGCCACGTTTTTGAAGGAGATCTCCGCCGTCTCCTCCGCCTGCCGCACGACGATGTAGACGCGGGTGCCGGCGAGGGAATATTTGAGGGCGTTGCCCAGCAGGTTTTCAAAGACGCGGTGCAGCTTCCTGCCGTCCGCCCATACGAAGAGCCGCTGGGGGGCGAGCTGCGCCTTGATCTCCACGCCGGACGGGTTCATCCTTTCGTCCATCTCGGCGATCGTCTGCTCGGCCAGCGCGACCACGTCGATCCGCTCGGGTTCCAGATCGATCGCGCCGCTGTTCGCCTTGGAGATTTCAAACAGGTCCTGCACGAGGTGGCTGAGCCGTCCCGCCTTCTGCCCGATGATTTTCACATAGTCGTTGGCGAAATCGGGGGTCAGGTTCTCCTGCCCGAGCAGGTCGGCGTAGTTGATGATCGAGGTGAGCGGCGTTTTGAGATCGTGGGAGACGTTGGTCACCAGTTCGACCTTCATCCGCTCGCTGCGCACCTGCTCCTCGACCGCGCGGCTCACGCCGCTCATGATGTCGCTGAGGTCCTCCCCCAGCCCGGCGAAGTCGCCCCGCAGCAGAAGCGGCCCCTGGACCGTGCCGCCGCGGACGCCCGCCGTGTAGTCCACCACCTTGGAGAACTCGTCCATGTTGCGGTTATATTCGAGCACGAAGCGCGCGAGCAGGAAGATGCCGAGCGCCAACACGCCGACGTCGAGGATCCATCCGACCGGCCCGAGCAGGATCAGCACGCCGAACACGACCAGAAGGATGAGTTCCACGCCGATCAGCACGGCCAGCCGGGTCTTCATCCGCTCGAGGAACTCATAGGGGCTCTCGAGGCTCCTCATGAACCGCACGACCGACATGGGGATGTTGTTCCGGAAAAACTCCCTGCCGTTGACGGCAAGGTCGGCCAGCACGAGCCAGCACCACCAGAAGCAGAGCAGAAAGACGGAGATGCCGGGCGCGGGGCCAAGCTCCCCGCTGAACGTCGCCCACAGCGTCCACCCGCCGAAGCCGAGCGCGGCGGCCGAGAGGAGGAGCTTGACCTCCATCCACAGCCGGCCCATCGCGGAGGCGATGGCGCGGTGCGCCGCGCCGAGGGTGCGGTGGGCGATCAGCGTGCCGAGCAGCACCAGCAGGGCGAGCCCCGCGACGGCGCCCGCGGCGGAAAGCACCATCATCCACCGGAACCAGCGGTAGTATTCGCTGTAGACGGGACCGTAGTTGAGCATCTGGTCCCGCGCCTTGACCGCGATGGCGATCGTCGGGGATTCGACCCCAAGCCCCCCGGAGGAGAAGCTCGCGGCGTAGGGGGAGCGCCAAAGGGAGTCGTATTCGCGCTCCTGAACGCCGCTGCCGAAGGTGAAGAGCCGTTCCTTCATATGGATCCCGTTGATGTAGACCACGTGGTCGTACTGTCCCGCGCCCACCTGCTCCAGCAGGTCGGCGGCGAGCAGCTCCCCGTTTCCGGAGGCATTCTTCGACCAGTTCTCCCGGGTGGCCCCGTCATAGATGTCGAAGCTGACGTTGTCCTCCCCCCACAGCAGGGTGTCCGCCTCCTGCTTGCCGCGCGCGATGTCGTAGGCGTCCCCGATGAGGGAACCCATCAGCCTGCGGTAGCTCGCGGTGTCCTTGTAGTCGGCCGCGACCTCGTTTTCCAGCGCGAACGGCGTGAGAATCCCCGCCGTCAGCAGGATCGACAGGCTGAGGAAAAAGAGGAAGAAACACAGCCCCGGCCTACGCTTTTTCGATTTTGTAGCCAATGCCCCACACCACCTTCAAATATTTTGGTTCCCGCGGATTGATTTCGATCTTCTCGCGGATGCGGCGGATGTGGACCGCGACGGTGTTTTCCGGCGCGAAGCTCGGCTCGTTCCACACCCGTTCGTAGATTTCATCGATCGAGAACACCCGCCCCTGGTTGCGCATGAGCAGCTCCATGATCTTGTATTCGATCGGGGTGAGCTTGACCTCCTCGCCGTCGACGGTGAGGCGCTTCTGGTGCACGTCGAGGGCGAGCCCGCCCACCGACAGCACCTCCGACGCGCCGCCCGCGTCCGCGGCGGTGCCGAGCTGCACATAGCGGCGGAGCTGGCTTTTGACCCGCGCGATCAGCTCAAGGGGGTTGAAGGGCTTGGTGATGTAGTCGTCCGCGCCGAACTCCAGCCCAAAAATTTTGTCGGTGTCCTCGCTCTTCGCCGAGACGAGGATGATGGGGATGTTGTGCTCCTCCCGGAGCTTCAGCATCGCCTTGATGCCGTCTAGCCGGGGCATCATCACGTCCATCAATATCAGGTGGATGGTGTGGCTGGCCACGACGTCGAGCGCCTGCAGGCCGTCGTACGCTTTATAGATCTGTAAATTTTCCCTGCTCAGATAGATCGCGATCGATTCCACGATCTCCCGGTCGTCGTCCACGACCAGCACACTCAGTCTCTCTTCCATTCGTTTTGTCCCCCCGCAGGCGATTTGCGGCCTCGGCGCAATCCGTCCGGCCGCGACCCTCGTTTTCATGATTATACCACACCTCCCCTCTCTCGTCATGCTTCGATGATACCAGACAGTTCTTTCCTGCGGGTCGACAAAATTCTTACAATTCCCTTAACAATTTGCGACAAAATACAAAAAGGGCGGGTCCCAAACGGGACCCGCACCTCATTAAAATCAGTGCAGCTTACGGTTCATTGCCTTCCGTGTAGACATAAACCTTTCCTTCTTCCGACTCATAGCGGCTGCTGCTCGGTTTGAATTTGTAAGTATAGGAGCGGCCGTTGTCAATGGTATTGCTGCCGTTACTGACCCAGGAAACAGTACCCTTGACCTCGTCGCCGTTGTCGTCGTAAGCCCTGACCATCTTCTTCAGGTCGCTAAGCAGCGATTTCAGTTTAACATCGTCGTCTTTCGCAACGAGATAGCCCGGGCTCTTGAGCTCGAGGTCGATCTCACCGGAGGCCACGTCGAGATAGATCTTTACCGAACCGTCGACCGGCGCGTAGGACTTGTCGTCCGGCGTGAAGGTGAAGGTGTAGCTCTTTCCGCTCTGGACCGAACGGTTGTTGGAGGTGGTCCATTTGGCGTCGCCCGCGAGGTAGGTGCGGGTGGCGTAGTCATAGACCTCGAGGTTGTCGTTGAGCTCGTCGAGCACGTCGCCGAGGGTCGCTTCATCCTCGTCCCAGTAGATCGAATCGATCTTGACGCGGTAGTCGCCCTTCGAGCCGGTGGAGGCGGAGGAAGAGGCGGCGGGCTTCGTCGCCGCGGGCTTCGTCGCGGCAGGCTTCGTCGCGGCAGGCTTCGTCGCGGCGGCGGTCGGGGCGGCCGTCACGGCGGCGTTCGCCGAGGTGGTGATCTTCGCGGTCTTGGAGGTGACGTCCTTCTTGGTGACCGTCGCGCCCTTGGCCAGCGTGATGTTGGCGGCCGCGGTCACCTTGAGGGTGCCGACCTTGCCGTTGATCGCGACCGGGTTCGGGGTGTCGACCGTCATTGTGGTGACGTTTGCGGTCGCGCCGAGGGTCACGGCCACGCCGTCGTTGAGCTCCTTGGCGAGCGTCAGAGAGGCCATCGGGCCGCTGAGCGTCAGGGAGGTCTGTTTGCCGACCGTCACGTTGCGGGCCTTGCCGGTCGAATCGGTAAAGCAGACGAGCAGGTCGCCGTCCTTATGGGTGGTCAGCTTGATGTTGGCGGTTTTGATCGGGTAGGAAGCCGACGCGCCGTTACGCGTGAAGAGAATCTTGTCCGCCTGCGCGGTGACGCTGTAGGTGCCGGCGGTCTGGGTGGTCGCGGCGCTCGCCATCACGGCGAGGCTCAGCACCATCATGGCGGCCAGCAGGACCGCGGTAAACTTCTTGCCAAGCTGTTTCATCATCTTGTCCCCTTTTCTGTTGACGTTGGTGTTTGGGTCCGTCCCGCCCGCTGCGGGATGCTGTTTTCATTATACTATGGAAATGTTTCCAGTTCAATTATAATCTGTGTCCGTTCTGTGTTTTGTCAAATTTCGTCAGCCGGACGGGACGCGTCCTTCTTCATCTCCCGCTTGCGGCGGTACATCTCCCGGTCGACCCGCGCGATAAGCGGGGCCAGGTCGTCCTCCCCCTCCCGCAGGCTGTCCCAGCCCACGGCAAGGCTGACCGGCAGATTGCCCGCGGCATTGTGCGCCTCTATCGCGGGATAGAGGTTTCCCAGCAGCGCCGAAACCTTGTCGGACGGCTTGCCGCAGGAGAGCAGCATGAATTCGTCCCCGCCCAGCCGGAAGATCTCAAACGCCTCCCCCAGAAGCTGCGTCAACAGCTGCCCCGTCTCGCGGAGCAGGCGGTCGCCCCATTCGTGACCGCGCGCGTCGTTGACCTCCTTGAGGTTGTTCAGGTCCGCCGACACGCACCATACCGGCCGGTTGTGGACAAGGTCCGCCTCGATCTCCTTCCGCCGCCGCTCAAAGGAGGCGCGGTTGGCAAGCCCGGTCAGGCTGTCGACATAAGCCATCCGGTAGTAGACCTGCTGCAATTCGAGCTGGCTTTTTTGCAGTTCCAGCCGCGTCTGCAGCAGCAATTCGCTCTGCTCGCTCTCGGAGAGCTTCACCATGCGCACGATCGCCTGGTAGATCACCACGTAGGTCGCCAGCACCGTCGCGCAGAAGAATAGCACCACGGGGATGTATTCCCTCCGCCCGATCAGCGGGGCCGGATAGGTCACGAGCAGGTAGAGCATCGCATAGAAAAGGACCGACACCGCGGCCAGCATCCCCCAGCCGGTCGAATGCTCCGCCATCACCCGCCGGTAATTGCCGCGGATGCGCAGGAAGAACGCCACCAGCAGCCCCATCAGCACGAGCCGGAAAAAAAGGCTGACCCAGTCGTCGCCGCCGAGCAGGACGGCGGAGATGCGGGAAACGGCGATCAGCATGAACCCCAGCACGTCGATCGTGCAGAAGGTAAAGAGGAACCGCCCGTCCCGGTATTTGGAGAGCAGCAGGCAGGCCGTGAGGCTTGGGATCGAAAAACAGACGAGGGAGGCCTGCCCCGGCGTAAGCCCAAGGCCGAGGACTGCGGCGATGTAAGCGGCGGCGGTCACCGCGAAGACCGCGGATAACAGGGCCGCCGTGCGGCGCATGGGATAGCGCGGCTCGGTGAGCAGCAAAAAGAGCAGCATCAGCCCGCCGCAGGAGACGATATCCCCCGCCAGAGCCAGCGCGTCCGCCATTACCATCCCTCCAGCATCGAACTGCCTCCAGTATATCACAAACCTTCCGGCAATCCAAGGGGGCCGGAGGGATCAACGCGGCTTACAGGTACCGGTAGGCCTCGCGGCTGCGCCAGAGGAAGAGGGCGGCGACCCCCGCGGTGGCCAGCTCCGCGAAGGGGACGGCCAGCCAGATCCCCGTCACGCCGACCGCCTTCGGCAGCAGGACCAGCGCAACGATCAGGAAGCCGAAGGTGCGCAGGAAGGAGATGGCGGCGGAAACCCGCCCGTTGGAAAGCGCGGTGAAAAACGCGGAGGCGAAAATATTGACCCCGGCGAAGAGGAAGCTCAGGGAAAAGAGCAGGAAGCCCTCCCGCCCGATCTCATAGACCGCCGTGCCGGGCGGGGAAAAGACCCCCACGAGGGGCCCCGCCAGCAGCAGCGAAACCCCGAAGACGACCGCCGACGAGCCGCCGATGAACAGGGCGCAGATCTTGAAGAGCCGCTTGAGCTGGAGGGTGTTCCCGCTTCCGTAGTTGAAGCTGACGACCGGCGCGACCCCCATCGAAAAGCCGAGGTAGAGCGCGGTCAGCAAAAACTGCGCGTAGAGCACGATGGTGATCGCGGCCACCCCGTCCTCTCCGAGGTAGCGGAGCATGAGGATGTTGAAGAGGAAGGTGGTCACGCCGGTGGAGATGTTGGTCACCATCTCGGAGGAGCCGTTGAAGCAGCTCTCCCCAAGCGTCCGCCAGTCGAGCTTCGGGCGGGCGAAGCGCAGCGGGTTTTGGGAAAAGAGGAAATAGGCGACCCCCGCCAGGGCGGGGATGCACCAGCCGATGGCGGTGGCCACCGCCGCGCCCGTGATGCCCATCCCGGCGGGCACGATAAGCAAATAGTCGAGCACCGCGTTGGAGATCCCCGCCGCGATCGTCAGCCCGAGCCCGAGGCCGGGCCGCCCCGCCGTGACAAAGAAGCTCTGGAAGAGGATTTGCAGCACCGAGGCGGGCACAAAGAGCATCAGCGTGCCCAGGTAGGCCTTGCAGTCGGCCATCAGGCGGCCGTTCGCGCCGAGCATCGAGCAGAGCGGTTCGAGGAACGCGAGGCCCAGAACGCCGATGACGGCGCCCGCCGCCACACCCGCCGCGACGATGAGGGCAAAGCTCTCCCGGGCGCCCTGCGGGTCGCCCTCGCCCAGCTTGCGCGCGACGATCGCGCTGCCGCCGGTGGAGAGCATGATGGCCACCGCCAGCACGAGGTTGAGGGCCGGATAGACGATGTTTGTGGCGGAAAGCGCGTCGGTGCCGACGAACCGGGAGACAAAGATGCCGTCCACAATGGTATACATCGACATGAAGATCATCATGATCACGGTCGGCAGCGCGAACCGCAGCAGGGATCCGAAGTGGAACTCCCTGGAAATCGCGGGATGCATGAGAAATACCTCCTGTTGTAAAAAAAATCACTGCGGTCTATAATAAACCATCGGGTAACCCGATAGTCAAGGGGGAATTTAATAAATGGGAAAGAATCCGCAGTACCTCACGACGGGCGAGTTCGCGCGGCTGTGCGGCGTAAGCAAGCACACCCTCTTCCACTACGACGAGCTAGGCGTCTTCTCCCCCGCCGTCAAGGCGGAAAACGGCTACCGTTACTATTCGATGGCGCAGATCGACGTCTTCTTCGTGATCTCCACCCTCAAGGAGCTCGACATCCCGCTGCGGGAGATCAAGGCCTACCTCGACCGGCGCAGCCCGGAGGAGCTGGTCCGGCTGCTCCAGGGGGAGGCGCGCCTGCTCGACGAAAAGATCCGCCGCCTGCGGCGGATGAAGGAGCTCATCCGCCGCAAGGCGGAACTCACCGAAAGCGCGCTCGCATCCGGTCCGGAGGGTCCCTGCGTCCGTCCATTTCCCGAGAAATACCTCGTGCGCACCCAGGTGCCGCCCCTCACCAGCGAGCGCAGCGCCGCCCTGTCGCTGGCCGAGCACGTCCGTTTCTGCGGCGAGCACGAGATCGTCAGCCCCTACGCGACCGGCTCGATGATCGGGCTTTCCGAGGTCGAGCGGGGGGATTTCACCCGCTATTCCCACTTCTACACCCAGCTGGACGCGCCCCCCAGGGGCCTGCCCGTCTACGTCAGGGAGGCGGGCAGCTACCTCACCGCCCGCCACTGCGGCGGCTACGACTCGGCGCATGAGACCTACCGGGACCTGCTCCGGTACGCGCGGGAGCAGGGGCTCCCGCTGACGGGCAGCTTCTTCGAGGACGTGCTGCTCGACGAGCTGTCGGTCAGCGGATATGAAAACTACGTCCTGCAAATCTCCATCCGCCTGGATGAGGCGGGATGGGCGGAGCAATAAAGGGCCGGAGGCGGTCGCCTCCGGCCCCTGCCGTTTGATTGCTCCCATCCGCCGGGCCGCGCCAGCCGGTCGGGCGGGAGAGCGGGAAGGGGCTCTTCGCCCCGCTTTTGTCCCGGGGCGGCCGTCCGCCTCACGGCTCCTCCCGGCGGAAGGCCGCGAGGTAGGCCTCCACCGAACGGGTCATCTCGCAGGAAAAGGCGGAGTTATACTTGCGCCCGCAGAAGGCCGCGAGCCACGCCTCATAGCCGTCCGCGCCCGATTTCGGGGCGAGCATCTCCCGCAGCTCGTCCGCCCCCATCCGGCGGTAGCGGTTCTCCCGCACGATCCGCTCCATCGCGCACCGTTCCGGTTTTTTGCGGGCCTTCTGCCCGGCGGTCGGATAGCCGAACACCACCATCGCCGCCGGGAAGACATAGTCCGGCAGGCCGAGCAGCGCCCGGTGCTCCTCACACCGCTCCATCACGTCCCCGATGTAGCAGGAGCCGACGCCGAGGCTCCACGCCGCGGTCACGGCGTTCTGCGCCGCGATGAGGCTGTCGTCCACCGCGAGCAGCAGGTCCCCCGCGCCCGGCAGGCGCGGCGCGCACCCGCCCGCCAGGAAGGCGTCGTACCACTTCTGGCAGTCTGCGCAGAAGATCAGCACGAGCGGGGCCTTCGCGATAAACGGCTGGTGGTCGCAGCTTTCGGCGAGCCGCGCCTTGAGCTCCGGGTCGGTGACGTCGAGGATGGTGTAGAGCTGCTGGCAGCCCGCCGTGGGGGCGTTGACCGCCGCGAGCAGGATGGCCTCCTTTTCCGCCGCGGGGACCGCCCGCTCCTCAAAGGCGCGGACCGACCTGCGCGAAAGCAGGCTTTCGATGATCTCGTTCATGGGGGCTCCTTTCCCGCAAACGGGATGCGGCTTTCGCCGCATCCCGTCAGGCTCAGACGATTTCGAGCGCCAGCTCGACCATGTCGTTGAAGCTCGTCTGCCGTTCCTCCGGCGAGGTGATCTCGTCGGTGACGACGTTATCGCTCACCGTCAGCAGGGTGAGCGCCTGGATGTGGTGCTTCGCGGCCAGCGTATAGAGCTCGCAGGTCTCCATCTCAACCGCGAGGATGCCGTAGTCCGCGAGCATCTTCGTCTTTTCGGGCAGGTCGTCGGAATAGAAGCGGTCGCTCGTGAAGATCGGCCCGACGGTGGCGCGCATCCCCCTCTCCCGCGCCGTCTGATAGGCGCCCAGCAGCAGTTCAAAATCCGCCGACGGCGCGAAGGAGATCGGCCCGAACCGACATTTGTTGATGTTGGAATCGGTGGAGGCCGCGGATGCGATCACGACGTCCTTGAGCTTCAGTTCCGCCCGCAGGCCGCCGCAGGTGCCGACGCGGATGATCCGTTTGGCGCCGTACTCCTGCATGAGCTCGCTGGCGTAGATGTGCATCGACGGCATCCCCATGCCGCTGCCTTGCACCGAGACGCGCTTGCCCTTGTAGGTGCCGGTGAATCCGTACATCCCGCGCACCTGGGTATAGCAGACCGCGCCCTCCAGAAAGGTCTCCGCGATATGCTTCGCCCGCAGCGGGTCGCCCGGCATCAGCACCCGGTCGGCGATCTCGCCCGGCTTTGCTCCGATGTGGATACTCATTTGACTGCCTCCTTTATCTCTGTAATCCGTCCGTTTCCGAAAATTGGCCGCATTGCCTGTCCCCATTATACGTTACCCGCGCGCCCTTTTCAACCGGAAAGCGGACGGGCGGCGGCCCCGCGCGGGATCGAATCGCCGAGCCGGACGGCCGCGTCGGCGGCCGCGGGGATTCTCTCCGAGCCTGAAAAACGGGGGCCGGTCCTGCGACCGGCCCCCGTTGATTCCTTTTACGCCTCCGCGTCCCCGCCGTCCTCCCCGGGGCGTTCCAGCCGCGCTTCGATATAGCGCGGCACCTCCTCCCTGGGGATGCCCAGCGCGGCGGCCAGCTCCCCGAAGAGGAGCTCCTCGGCGCGCTTCATGAACCGTTCGTCCACCGTGCCGAACTTTTGGCGCTGGCCCTCCAGCTCCCGCTTTTTCGCGTAGATCGACATGGTCAGCTCGACCAGTTCCGCGCTGTCATAGGTTTTGAGGGCGTTCGCGTAGTGCTCGGCCAGCTCCCCCAGCACCCGGCTGTAATAAGCCTTTGCCTGCACGGTGGGGATGCTGTCGACCAGCTCCTCCGCCTCCTTCTTTGTGAGGATCGGCCGCATGAACACCTTGTTGCCGTTCACCGGGGTGCGGATGACGCACTCCTGATAGAGCGGCTTCATCGTGTAGTAGGGCTGCTCCCCCGACGCGCCCGGCACCTTCCGCATGGCGATGTCCGCCACCTCGCAGACGCCCGTTCCTCCGTAAAAGACCAAATCTCCAACCTGATACATTTCCGATTACCTCCGAGGTCCTCTTGCCCGCTCCGCCCGGGGGCGTGAGCCGTCGCAGCAGTTCTTCGCGATCCGCGCCTTCGCATGGCTGTCCGCCGCGCGCCGCATCTATATTTTACCACAAAAAGCCGCCGGGATGTAAGAAGAAAATTTTTTCCCGCACAGGAATATTCGCCGCCGCGGCCCAGCGCGCAAAAATCCCGCCGCGCGGGCGGCGGGATTCGACCCTACCGGGCGGCGGGACCGCCCGATTCGAGGTATTCGCGGATGGCCTGTTCCACCTGCGCCACCTCCTCGCGGAAGGCGTCGGCGGAAATCCGCAGCGCGCCGTGCCCGAGGATGATGAGCTGTTCGAGCGCGTCGGAGGTCGCCACCCGCACCCGGTTGTGCTTTCCGAGCTCGCGGGTGACCTTCTCGATATACATGTCGGCCGTCTCGGCCTCCTTCGTATACACCACGCTGATGTTGTGCACCCGCTCGACCTCCCCCGGGTTCCCCTTCACCCGGTAGGCGTCGAACACCACGATCACCTCGCACTGCCGGAAGCCACGGTAGTTGCAGAGCAGGTCGACCAGCCGCCCGCGCGCCGCGTCCAGGTTCTCCTGCGCGATGGCGTTCAGGTCGTCCCACGCGAAGATGATGTTGTAGCCGTCCACCAGCAGGTATTCCGGCCCATCGAGTCCCTTGGGGGGCTGGGAGGGGGGCCGCCGGGCGGGCTCCCTCCTGACCGGGCGGAACGCCTTGCGCGGGTCCCGGCGGATGGGGCCGTAGGTGCGCTCGAAAATCTCCAGCAGCTCCCGGTCCTCCGCCACCATCGCGCAGTAATCGGCCGCCCGCCGCTCGGCGGCGCGCTCCCCGGGGACGCCGGCGGGTTCCTTCGGCGCGTCGAGGACGCTCTCGAGGTGCATGTGCGCCGGCACCTCGTCCCATTTGACGAGGAAGCCCGCCCCATGGGCGCAGAAGACCGAATCCGCCGGGTTGTCCAAATCCGCGTCGCAGTCGTAGCCTGCGGCGGCAATCACCTCTTCGGCGTTGTGGCAGGGCTCGTAGCCCCTGAGGGAGCAGGAGAGCCGCCCTCTGCCGCGCGTGTACCCGGTGACCTCCATCTGGTAGCCCCGCATTTCGGACACGGGGGCGCTGCCGGTCAGCACCGACCGGTCCCCCTCCGTCTCGGGCGGCGCGAAGGAACCCCCCATCCGCTGCAGATCGGACATCGCCCGGCCCACCGCCTCGGACGGCAGTTCCAGCCGGAAGTCGTACCACGGCTCGAGCAGGACGCTTTCGGCCTGCCGCAGGCCCTGCCGCACCGCGCGGTAGGTCGCCTGGCGGAAATCGCCCCCCTCGGTGTGCTTCTGGTGGGCGCGCCCCGCCGCCAGCGTGATCTTCATGTCGGTGATGGGCGCGCCTGTCAGCACGCCCGGATGGGTCTTCTCCTCCAGATGGGTCAGGATGAGCCGCTGCCAGTTGCGGTCGAGGTTGTCCTCGCGGCAGGCGGAGGCGAACCGCAGCCCGCTTCCCCGCTCCCCCGGCTCGAGCAGCAGGTGCACCTCGGCGTAGTGGCGGAGCGGCTCGTAGTGCCCGACCCCCTCCACCGTCGAGGCGATCATCTCCCGGTAGAGGATGCTGCCCTGCCCGAAGCCGACCTCCATCCCGAACCGTTCCCGGACGAGGCTGCCCAGCACCTCGAGCTGCACCTCGCCCATGAGCTGCACATGGAGCTCCTGGAGCGCCTCGTTCCACACGACGTGCAGCTGCGGGTCCTCCTCCTCAAGCTGGCGGAAACGGGTGAGCGCGGTGTGCGCGTCCACTCCCCGCGGCAGTTCCACCCGGTAGCCGAGCACCGGGCGCAGCGACGGGAGCTCGGAATCCGGCTCCGCGCCGAGGCCCTCCCCGGGACGGGTGCGGGAAAGCCCCGCGGCGGCGCACACCATGCCGGGGAGCGCCTCCTCCACCGTCCGGAACTTCGCCCCCGCATAGACGCGCAGCTGGTTGACCTTCTCCTCCCACGGCTCCCCCTCCCGGCTTCCGGAAACCGCCGCCTTGACCCGGAGGCTGCCGCCGGTGACCTTCAGGTAGGTGAGCCGGACGCCCTGCTCGTCCCAGCCGATCTTGTAGACCTTCGCGCCGAACGCCTCCCGGCGCGGGGGCTCGCGGGTATAGCGCGCGAGCCCCGCGAGGAACGCGTCCACCCCCTCGAGCCTGAGCGCCGAGCCGAAAAAGCAGGGGAACACCCGCCGCTTCGCGACGGCCTCCGCAATCTCCCCGTCTTCGAGCGCGCCCGCCTCGAGATACCGCTCCATCAGCTCCTCCGAGCAGAGGGCGACGGACTCCTCCAGCGCGCCGCGCGGGCGGTCCGCGCCGAAGTCGGCGCAGCCGCCGTCCAGCCGCGCCTGCACTTCCGCCAGAAGCGCCCCGCGGTCCGCGCCCGGCAGGTCGAGCTTATTCACAAAGAGGAAGGTCGGGACGCGGTAACGCTCGAGCAGCCGCCAGAGCGTTTCGGTATGGCTCTGCACCCCGTCGGTGCCGCTGACAACGAGGACCGCGTAGTCCAGCACCTGGAGCGTCCGCTCCATCTCGGTGGAAAAATCCACATGCCCCGGGGTGTCCAGCAGGGTGATCTCCGCCCCGTCCAGGTGCAGCAGCGCCTGCTTGGAAAAGATCGTGATGCCCCGCTCCCGTTCGAGCGCGTAGGTATCCAGAAAGGCGTCCCCGTGGTCCACCCGTCCGAGCCGGCGGGTCTCCCCCGCGCGGTAGAGCATCCCCTCCGAAAGGGTCGTCTTGCCCGCGTCCACGTGCGCCAGAATCCCGATTACCAGCCGTTTCATCTCATCGTTCCAATCGCTTTGGTCTCTTGGCGGGACGGTGCATGTCCCGCTATCTAGTATACCGGAAAAGCGCCGCGATGCAAGCCGGCGCGAAATTTTCCCGCGCGCGGCCCCGGCGACGCAAAAAATCCCCCGGCTTTCGCCGGGGGATTCGGCATCCGCCGTCAGGGCCGCAGGTCGGTGCCGCCCTGGATTTCGATCGTCTGTCCGGTGATGTAGGAGGCGTCCTCCGACGCGAGGAAGACGCACAGCCGCCCGATGTCCTTTTCGGCGTCGCCGAACCGCTGGAGGGGGATATGTTTGATCGTATCCCGGTAGAGCTGCGGGTAGTCCCTGCTCCACTGTTCCAGCGCCTGCGTCATCACGAGCGGGCAGACGACGTTGACGCGCACGCCGAATTCTCCCCACTCGGTCGCCGCCACGCGGGAGAGGCCGCGGATGCCCTCCTTGGCGGCCGCATAGGAGGACTGGCCCGATTTACCCGACAGCCCCGCGCCCGACGCGAGGTTGATGACGAGCCCCTTCGCCCGCTTGAGGTAGGGGAAGGCGGCCCGCATGTAGTAGAAGGCGGCGTAGAGGCCGCTGTGGAGCGCGAGCTCGAAGTCGGCGGTCGTGTGGTCGACGAGCAGCACCCCCGATTTGGAGGCCTGCGCGTTGTTGACCACCACGTCGACGCCGCCGAACCGGTCGGCCGTCTGCTTGACGGCCGAGGCCACCGCGCGCTCGTCCGCGCCGTCCGCCACGACGGTCAGCACCTGCGCGCCGTACCCTTCCAGCGCCTTTTTGGCCTCCTCGAGGCCCTGCTCGTTCAGGTTGGTGATCGCGATGTTCGCGCCCTCCCTGGCAAAGGCGGTCGCGATGCCGAAGCCGATGCCCCGGCCGCCGCCAGTGACGATGACCGTTTTACCCTGCATCTTCATTCCGCGCCCCCCTCTCAGCCCGTGATCTTTTCCAGATGTTCTTTGCCCCGCCCGCAGATCGGGCAGACAAAGTCGTCCGGAACCGTGTCGGAATCCAGCACGTAGCCGCAGATCCTGCAGCGGTAGCCCTTTGCCGGCTCGGGCTGGTAGACCGAGGCCCTGGGCGGTGTGACGCCGTTTTTGATCTGGTGGTAGTAGGCGTAGCTCATCGGTCCGGTGGAGTCGAGCACCTCGGCGGCCTCCACCTCCCCGAGGAAGATGATGTGGGTGCCCGCGTCCATGCTGCTTACCACCTTGCAGCTGAAGCGCGCGGAGGCCTGCTCGCAGACGAAGGGAACGCCGCTCTCGTCGACGCGGGTGCGGAAGGACTCAAATTTTTCGGTGTCGCGGCTGCAGTGGAACCCGAACCTGCCGATCAGCTCCATCATGGCCGACTGGGAGAGCACCACCGCCGTGAAGCGGCCCGACTTCCGGATGATTTCGGTCGTGTAGTTCTGCTTGTTGATCGCGATGGTCACCTGCGCGGGCGAGGTCGTTACCTGGGTCAGCGTGTTGACCACGCAGCCGGACGAGATGTCCCCGCACCGGGACGACACAAGGTATACCCCATAGGTAATCTTCTGGAACGCCTTCAAATCCAGCATCGGAATCCTCCTAATTTTATAATAGTAACTATTACTGTTATTAGTAATAACTGTTTTTGCAGGAAAAGTCAAGCATGCGGGTAAAATTCTGCCAATTCCACAAAAGGCGGCTCAAATTTCTATGCATAATTGCAAAGCGCGCCTCCCCGCAGAGCGGGGAGGCGCGCAAAACCACTCCTATTGTTCCGGCCGCGCCAGCGGGGAGAGCAGCCGCTCCCGCCGCAGGCCGTACCAGAGGAAGCCGGCCAGGTCCGCCAGCAGCCACCCGATGGGGATCGCCCACCAGATGCCCAGCAGGCCGATCCGCGGGATGGGCGCGAGCGCGTAGGCCAGCGCCACGCGCACACCGAGGGACACGACGGTCAGCAGGATGGACATCTGCGCCCGCTCAAGGCCCCGGTAGAGCCCGTAGAGCAGGAAGAGCAGCCCGATCCCGATGTAGCAGCTGCCCTCGATGCGCAGGTATTGGATCCCAACCGCGAGGATCTCCGTCTCCCCCGCCGGCACGAAGATCTCCATGAGCGGGCGGGCGAAGGCCGCCACCAGCGCGGAGATCGCCAGACAGAAGGCGGCCGCCCCCGCCACCGACGCGCGCAGCCCGGCGCGGATCCGTTCCCGCTTGCCCGCGCCGTAGTTCTGCGCCACAAAGGTCGAGAAGGCGTTGCCGAACTCCTGCACCGGCAGGTAGGCGAAGGAGTCGATCTTGACCCCGGCGGCAAAGGCGGCCATCACCGCCACGCCGAAACTGTTGACCAGCCCCTGGATCATCAGGATGCCGAAGTTCATGACCGACTGCTGGATACTCGAGAGGACCGAGCATTTCATGATGCGGACCATCAGACGCCCGTCGAGCCGGAGATCGGCGCGCTCCAGGCGGAAGGCGGGTACGCGCAGCAGGCTGTAGACGGTCACGATCAGCGCGGATAGCGCCTGCGCGAGCACGGTGGCCAGCGCGGCCCCCGCGACCCCCATGCCGAACGGCAGCACGAAGAGCAGGTCGAGCGCCACGTTCGCGGCCGCCGCCACGGCGAGCGCGGCGAGCGGGACGGCGGAATTGCCGATGCTGCGCAGCGCGGCGGCAAAGAAGTTGTAGAGGAAGGTGAAGCCGATTCCCCAGAAGATGATCCGCAGGTAATCGCGGGTGTCCGCCCGGATGTCCGCTGGGATGTGCAGCAGCGTCAGGATGCGGTCGAGATTGCCCGCCGCGAGCAGGAAGATCGCGAAGGAGACCGCCGCGATGAAGAGGAAGGCGTTGAAGATGCCGCGCCGGAGGGCGTCGGGTTCCCGCGCGCCGAAAAAGATCGAAAAGATGACGCCGCTCCCCATGCAGAGTCCGAGCACCACCGAGGTGAGAAAGACCATCAGCGTATAGGAGGAGCCGACCGCCGCCAGCGCCCCCGCGCCGATGAAGTGGGAGACGATCAGCGTGTCGACGACGTTATAGAGCTGCTGGAGCAGCGCGCCGCCCATCATGGGCAGCGAAAAGCGCACGATCGCGCCGGTTGTCCCGCCCTCGGTCATGTCCCCTGCCAAGCGCTTCCCCTTCTTCCATTATGTAATATTATAATTCCGTTATGTAACTAACGACAGTTTATCACGCACTGCTGGAAATGTCAATTCTGCAAAAAGAAAGTTCCGCCTTGTTTTCCGGCGGAAAATGCGGTAGAATAACGGGGAAAGGGGTTGACCGGCATGTATCTCAAGGGACTGGACGAGCTCGACCGCAAAATCGTCGCCCTGCTCACCGAAAACGCGCGGATGTCCTATTCCGATATCGGCGAGGCGGTGGGCGTCTCCCGCGTGGCGGTGCGGGCCCGCATCGACGCGCTGGAAAAGCGCGGCGTCATCGAGGGCTACACGACGATCATCAACCCGCAGAAGATCGGCAGCGCCGTCTCCGCCTACTTTGAGATCGAGACCGAGCCCGCGCAGCTCCAGCCCGCGGCGGATGCGCTCGACCGCTGCGACACCGTCACGCAGATCTACTTCGTGTCGGGCAGCAGCAAGCTGCACGTCCACGCCGTCGCCGCCAGCAGCGAGGAGATGGAACGGTTTTTGCAGGAGTTCCTCTACCGCCTGCCCGGCGTCGTAAAGCTCAGCTGCAACATCATCCTCTCCCGCAAAAAGGACGTCAAGGGCCTGCGGCTCTGACCGGGCCTTCTTGACAGGCGGCCTCCCGCCGCCTATAATGAACCTCAGAAAGCAGAAAGGACGCTTTGTCATGAAGCTCTGTATCATAAGCCGCTCCGGACAATTGGAAACGATGAAACATTGTGCGGAGCTTTACGATTTCATCGGCGGATAGACAGTTCCCCGGCGGGTCCGTTCGGACGGACCCGTCCGGTTCTGCGTGCCCGCCGGATGATGCGGATCGATTTTGCCGCGGACGATGTTTCGTCCGCGGCTTTTTGCGTCTTCCGCGCGGTATGCGCAGGGGAGGCGGGGGCCATGCCCCCGCCTCCCCTTTCATTTTATGGAAACGAGGAATTTTACCATGGAACGCGATCTCACCGTCGGCAGCGTGCCGAAACAGCTTCTCTCCTTCGCGGCGCCCCTCTTTCTCGCAAACCTGCTGCAATCCCTCTACAGCATCGTGGACATGGCCGTGGTCGGCCGGTTCGTCGGCAGCGCGGGGCTCGCGGCGGTCAGCAGCGCCGCCATGCTCAGCTTTATCATCCAGTCGGTCTGCACCGGCGTCACCACGGGCGGCGCGGTGCTCATCGCGCAGTATAAGGGCGCGCGCGACACGCGCGGCCAGCGGGAAACGACCGGCGCGCTCTTTTCGGTGTCGGCGCTGGCCGCCCTGCTCGTCACCGCGGCGGGCCTGCTCGCCTACCGCCCCGTCTTTTCCCTCATGAACCTGCCCGCCGAGGCGCTGCCCCACGCGCTCCGCTACATGCGGGTCATCTGCCTCGGCACCGTCTTCGTCTTTGGCTACAACGCGGTCTGCTCGGTGCTGCGCGGGCTGGGCGACTCCAAAAGCCCCCTCTTCTTCGTGGCGGTCGCCACCGCCGTCAACATCCTGCTCGACCTGCTGCTCGTCGGGCCGCTCGGCCTCGGCACGGAAGGCGCGGCGATCGCAACCGCCGCGTCGCAGGGCGTTTCCTTTTTGACCGCCGTGTTTGTCCTGCGGCGGCGGGGGCTCCCCCTCGACTTCTCCCCCTCCTATTTCCGCACCGCGCCCAAGACCTGCCGCGCCATCCTGCGCATCGGCTTTCCCACCGCCGTGCAGATGACCGTGCTCAACCTCTCCTACCTTCTCGTCACCGGCATGCTCAACGGCTACGGCGTGGCGGTGGCCGCGGCGGCGGGGGTGGGCCTCAAGGTCAACTCCTTCGCCGCCATGCCCTGCTGGGCGGTCGGCCAGACGGTCACCACGATGGCCGGGCAGAACCTCGGCGCGGGGGATACCGGCCGGGCGGAAGAGACCGCCAAGAGCGGCCTGCGCCTCGCCCTGCTCGTCACGGCGGCGAGCATCCTCGCGGTACAGCTCTTCACCGCGCAGATCATCGGGCTCTTCAACACCGACCCCGAGGTCGTGCGGGAGGGCGTCTTCTACCTGCGCGTCTGCTGCTCCTTCAACAGCCTCGTCTACGCGGTCATGTACACCTTCGATTCCTTCGCGACCGGCGCGGGCGACTCCCTCTTCGCCATGCTCAACGCGATGCTCCATTCCGTGGTGATGCGCCTGTCGCTCAGCTGGCTGCTCAGCGTCCCGCTGGGGCTCGGCTTCGCCGGGCTCTGCTGGGGCGAATGCCTCTCCCCCCTGCTCCCCTTCGTGTTCGGGATCCTCTATTTCCGTTCCGGACGCTGGAGGCGCAAAAGGCTTGTCTCCTGAGCGGAGGACGCAAAGAGGACCCGCGGGCCGTCGGCCCGCGGGTCCTCCCGATTTTTGATCCGCCTATTTCGTAAAGGAGGGCAGGAATGCCTTCACGGGAGCGGCGGGCTCCCCGGCGGGCGCTTCCCCAGCGGTTTCCGCGGGGGCCCCGGCCGCTTCCGCATCCGATGCGGCCGGCTTCCCGGCGATGATATAGGTGCCGAGCCGGCGGGTCTTCGTGCGCAGGACGTAGTCGCCGTCGTCCGTCTCAACGAACTGGAACTCGGAGGTGATATCGACCGGCTCTCCGTCCTCGCCGATCGTGTAGACGACCGCGTTCTCCGGGTCGACGGTCAACTCGCCGTCCTCGTCCACGAACGGATACCGCAGGTCAAGGGTCGCGCGGCTCGTCGAGGCGATCTGCGGATTGCCGATGAAGTCATAGAGATAGGCGTCCTGATCCGCGAAATAGTCCGTGTAATCCTGGTCGCTCCATTTGGTGGTCATCTTCGGGTAGAACTTTGCCGCGTTGTCGTCGCTCGTGAAGGCGAGCCACGCCAGCGTGTCGTTTTCACTCTCCCAGGTGATCTCGTTGTCCTCGTTCTTCTGCGGCTTCACGACCACGCCGCCGTCGCCCGCCTTGAAGTCGGCGTCCGCGCCGCGCTCGTCGTTTTTGACGTAGAACTTGAAGTCCACGATGACCTTGCCGTTCTTCGCGAGATACAGAGCGCCTTCACCCCAGTCCCACGGAGTGATGTCAAGATTGTCCTTCGCCTTATAGGTGGCGGTCAGCCCGATCTTCGTCTCGTCGTCGGTGAAGCCCTCCTTCATCTCTCCCTCGATGAAGCCCCAACGCTCAGCGGCGCCGTCAAAGTAAAAACTGCCATTGCTGACCACATCACCGATCTTTTTCGAGACGAGCTTGAGCGATTTGATTGCTTTCGCGCCTTCCTCCTTCTTGAACTTCGCGGTGAAGAAGTCGGTCACGTCCCTATCGCAGCCAAGATAATAATACAGGTCTGAATAGTAGAGATCATCGGCCGAAATCGTCGAGCCGTCGTCCGCGACCGCGTCCGAATAATCGTCCGGGCTGTTTTCTTCCCCCATATCGGGAATCAGGTAGATTTTCGCGGTCGTGGGGACTTCTTCCTCATAGTAATTTCCCCGCATGTCGTAAAAGAAGACGCCGTCCGCGCGCAGGTGGATTTCCCGGACCACCTTCGCGCCCTCAGGGATCGGGGCGTCCTTCGCGAGCGCGGTCACGCCGAGGGAGAGCGCCAGTACCAGCGCCAGGGTGAGTGCCATCAGCTTTTTCATGTATTCTCCTCCTTTTGTCTTCGCGGCCGCCCGGCAAAGGGAATTGCTGCGCCGCACAGCGGCGCAGCACAAAGCGGGGCCCCGCTTTGCCATGTTCCTGTTGCTTCATTTTATCATGGCCCGGGAGATATGAGAATTCAATTTTTGTTGATTTTCTCCCCCGCGGATTCCGGCCTTGTGAAACGGCGAAAATTTGGTATACTATTGAAAAAGCAGTATGGAGGAGTCGGCATGAAAGCATTGGTGACGGGCGCGAGCTCCGGGCTCGGGCGGGATATCGCACGGGTACTGGCCGCGCGGGGATGCAAACTGATCCTGACGGCGCGCAGCCGCGACAAGCTGGAGGCGCTCGCCAAAACGCTGCCCGGCGGCGCGCAGGTCGTCTGCGCGGACCTCTCGGACGAGAAGGAATGCCGCCGCCTCTACGAGCAGCTGCGCGCGGAGAAGATCGACATCCTCGTCAACAACGCCGGGTTCGGGCTGTGCGGCATGTTCGACAAAACCGACCTCGACGCCGAGCTGCGGCTGATCGATACGAATATCCGCGCGGTGCACATCCTCACCAAGCTCTTCCTGCGGGACTTCATCGCGCGGGACAGCGGCTACATCCTCAACGTCGCCTCGTCGGCGGCCTTCTTCCCCGGCCCGCAGATGGCCGCCTACTACGCCTCCAAGGCCTATGTCATGCGGCTGACGCTCGGCGTGCGGGAGGAGCTGCGCCGCCGGGGGAGCCGCGTCTATCTCGGGGCGTTCTGTCCCGGCCCGGTGGATACCGCCTTCAGCAGGACCGCCGACGTGCGGTTCGCCGTCGGCGGGATGCCGAGCCTGGAGGCCGCACGCCGCGCCGTCGACGGGATGTTCGCCCGCCGCGCGCTCATCATCCCCGGCGGGCTGATGAAAGCCGCCAAGCTGGCCGCGCATTTCGCGTCCGAGCCGTTCGCCGCGCGTCTCTGCTGGCACATGCAGCGGCGGACCAAATAAGCGTTCCGAGCCTTTAAAATCAAAAAATGGCCGCCCGTTGGGCGGCCATTACCATTCCTTGGAGACCTGAAGACATTGGGAGATCGCGCCCTCAAGTCCCGCGATGACCATCTCCTGCGCGAACGGAGGAAGGCGGTCGAGCATCTGCTGGTACCGCGCGAGATCGTTTTTGGGAAGCAGGTCGATCACCTGCTCGGGCTGGAGCAGCTCCTCCAGCTCCACGCCCAGCGCGGCCGCCACAAGGTCCATCGTTTCAAAGGTCGGGTTCGCTCTGCCGCATTCGATGTCGCTGAGCAGCTTTGTGCTGATTCCCGCGCAGGCCGCAAGGTTTTCCTGATTGATCTTCATCCGCTCTCTGCGGGCCTTGATGATCTGTCCCAGATTTGCGACTGTCATCGGCGATTCTCCCCTTTTTATAAAATTATAGGTAAAATCGCAGATTTTCTGAATAAACCATGTTACGCGTACTATTTTACCAGTCACATAACTTCAGTTGATACCCATTTTTTCTCATTTTCATGACAGCGCCTCACGCGGCCGCCGGCCCGCGAGCAAAAACCGGCGCTTTCCTATTCCCGCCCGCGGACGGTCTCGAGCCACATGGCCAGAGCGCCCTCCGCCCCCCGGACAAACAGCTCCTGCCACGCCTCGGGAAGGCGGTCGACCATGGGCTGCAGGCGGGAAAGCTCTCTTCTGGGCAGCAGGTCGACCTCGATATCCGGCTGAAGCAGCTCCTCGATCTGGAGGCCGAACGCCGCGGCGATACAGTCCATCGTATCAAAGGTGGGGTTCCCGTTGCCGCACTCGATGTCGCTGAGCTTCCGGTGGCTGATGCCCGCCCTGGCCGCGAACTCCTCCTGTGAAAGGCCCTCTCTCCGCCTGAGATACCTGATCTTCTGCCCCAGAACCTGTACCGTCATTGACATCACTCCCTATGTCGAAGTATAGGGGATTTTGTCGAAGAATGGAAATAACTGTAATTCTGCAATTATGGTGCGCATTCAAAAGCCGCCCCGTTCCGTTCCCTTTGCTTTCGGATGCGTGAACCGCCGCCAGCCGCCATACTTGCAGGGAAGGTTTTGAAAATCGCCGCGCGCTTTCCTCCGGGAGGGTCGAAAAAGGCCGGGGAGCGGTTTTTCACCGCTCCCCGGCCTTCCGTATATCCGCCCGCCACAATTACGCCGGCCGAGCGGGCCGGCGTCAATCGTGCAGCCTGTTGACGCGGGGGGCTTCATTCATCACTTGGGCGGCGTCCGGTCCTCCCGTCCGCGGTGGGATATGCCGCCGCTCTGATATCCGGCGGCCGCGATCAGGGCGGCGGAAACCGCCAGCAACGCAAACGCCGCAGCGGGCAACGGGCCGTCGCCCGTGTTCGGGATCGACAGCGGGATGGGCAGGTCATCGATGAGCTTGAGGTCGTCCGGAAGGTCGAGCGGCACGAGCACCCGCACCGAATCGCCGCCCCCACCGCCGCCCGACGGGCCGATGTAGGGGGAGTTTTCGATCCGCAGGTAAAACCGCGTCGACGCGCTGAAGCTGTTCCCGGGATCCCTTTCGAATTCCGCGAGGCCGCCGACCGCCGCCGCCTCCTTCGTCCCGTGCCCGCCGCTTTCCGCGTGGGAGGGCGCGCCCATCGGCTCCCCGGTGTCCGTTTCCGCCGCCAGCGCCGTGATTCCCATGCACAGCGCCAGCACGCACCCCAGAAGCGCCGCCAGAACCCTGTTCATCCGTTTCATCCTTGTCCCTCCCGTGATCAGCTTAAGACGGTGATCGTCAATTTCGCGCCCGCCGACCCGATATATTCTTCCGTCTCGGGGTCGTATGCGTTAAAGACCGCCGTCGCGAGGTATTCGCCCTTTTCCAGCTCCACATCCAGCTTCGCCGACTGGATGTGGTGGTTGGGCTCGATGAGCCCCGTTTCGTAGATCAGCTCGCCCGTGTCGTCCAGCGTGATCAGCACCTGCATGAGATACCGGTTGCCCGGCACGTTTTCGATCTGGAGCGGGCCCTCGGCCTTTCCGTTTTCAAAGGTGGGCGCCGTGTTGATCGAGATATTGAACATGCCCTCTTCCACGATCCGGTTGAGCTCCGCCTGGATTTCCTCCTCCGTCTTGCCCTCGAGCTGCCCGGCGAGCGCCGCCGCTTCCCGCGCGAGGCCGGACGGCCCCGCCTTGGGCGCGCGCAGCAGCAGAAACGCCAGGATTCCCAGCACGAGCAGCAGCAGGATACACGCCGCGGCGAGCAGCTTTTTGCCGCCGTCCCGGGTTGCGTTCGCCCGCTCCTCCGTCTTTTCTCCGTTCATCGTCCATCCCGCCTTATTTTGTTTCTATTTCAAGGCTTGCGCCGTTTGTTTCCTTGTTGGGGCGCGGATCGCTCCGCGGGCTCGGGTGGATATCCTGCAGGCCCGAAGGCCCCCGCGCGGGGGAGTTCCCCGCGCGGGATGTTAAGGAAGAAATTAAGCCGCCGTGACAAAATACATCACGTTCACAACGTTGGTGTCGTCGCCTTCGTTCACGCCGCCGGGGGCAATATACGCCTGCAGGGGGAGTTTCAGCTCGCCGTCGGTGGTACCGTTATTTTTAACGACCTTCCAGGGGGCGGCCAAATCCGTGTTTTCACTGTCGGAAATCGTGGAAAGGTCCACGCCGTTGACCGTCATCGCCATCGTCTTTGCCGCGGTCAGCGTGTTGTTCGCACGGACATAGCCGCCGCCGCTGTAAACGCTGCTATCGAAGGTGTTGAACGTCCAGCCCTCCTGCGGCAGCGCCCGCATGGCATAGACCTTGATGTCCGTATCCGTTCCGGTGTTGAGGATTTTGTACGCGTCGGCCGGCGTAACAACCATGCCGTCGCCGCCGTAGGCGTACATGCAGACCCACAGCGGGATCGTCGCGCTGATCTGGGTATCCCCGGACACGGCGTTTTTATCGATGTTCAGGTAGAAATCCGTCTTGCCGAACTGGCTTCCGCCGCTGGTGGCCAATTCCTTCTGCTCGCCGACCGCAGCTTCGGAGTCAATGCCGTGTGTACCGCCATCGTGCGCCGCGAACGCGACAACGCCCATGGACATGACGATCGTGATTGCCAAGAGAACCGCTAACAGTTTTTTCATTGTTTTGACCTCCTAAGATGTTTTGTATTGGGATTGTTTTGAAACCTTATAAAAAGTGATTCGCTCACATACCCCCTCCTCAGTTCTGCGGCCGCATTCAGTTTTCTACCTCGAGGACCAGCTTCGCGCCCGCCTGCCCGGCGATCGAATGTTCGTCGTCCGGCATGTGCGCGGTGAAGACCGCGGTCGCGTTATAGACACCCGCCGGCAGGTCCTCGGACAGCCTGATATACTGGATGTACTGTCCGGGCCTGATACCTTTGGATTGGTAGACCGTTTCGCCCGTGCTGTCGAGCGTGATCTGGACCGTCATGTTGTAGCGGTTGGCGGCGATGTTCTCGATGTTCGCGAGCCCTTCGCCGTTCCCGTCCGGGAAAATGAGATAGGTGTTGATCGCAATGTTGAACATGCCCTCTTCCACCACGCGGTTGAGCTCCGCCTGGATCTCCCCCTCCGTTTTGCCCGGGAGGTGGCCGGTCATGGCCGCCACGTCGAAGAAGGTGTCCTGCTGGCTCTGCCACCAGTACCAGCCTCCCACGCCCGCCGCGATCAGCAGGATCAGGAGCAGCAGAAGCAAGAGCAGTTTCCCGCGGCCCTTTTTCGGGGCCGCGCTTTCCGTTTCATTCATCGCTTATCACCCCCCGTCACCGGCCGCGCCGCTGATGCCCACCGTATAGGTCACGGCGGCGATCTGGGTCTCCCCGTCCGCCGTCACGCCCCCCGCGGGGATGTAACATTCGACGGGCACCGCGCGTTCCGCCGCCGCCCCGATGGGCTTGAAGAGCGGGCCGATTTTATCCGCCGCCGTCCAGTCCGCGCCCACGTCCGCCGAAACCCACTGGGTATCCAGCCGGAGCGCCGCCTGACCGGCGGAGAGGTTGTTCCTGGAGACGTCGTAGCTCCCGTTCGTGAGGAACCCGCCTGCCGGGGGCTGTACGAACGACCAGCTTTCCATCGGGCTCACCGACATTCCGGTGACCTGCACCGGGAAGAGGGAGTTGTTCTTGATGACGTAGCTCCCCTCCTCCGGCGTGACGACCTTGCCGTCCCCGCCGTAGCCGTACATGCACACCCACAGGGGCACCGTCGCGTCGATCGAGACCGGGTTCGTATGGAACGGAATCCGCGCCATGTCGTCCGCGTAGGCGTTTGCCGCGCCACGCTCAAGCAGGGATATCTTCATCGACAGCCAGCCGTCCCGGGATTCGCTGATGGCATTCGCATTGTAAAAATTGAATGGGAGAGTAACCGTCTGGTTCCACCCGCGTGTCTGGCTGACCGGATATTCCGTGCCCTCGTAGGGCCTCGTCCATGCAAACTTATTCATGGCGTCATTGCGGCCCCACTCCGTGCGTCCGGCCGTGACGGTCTCCTTGCTGACAAGCTGCGGGGTGTAATCCGCGTCGGCGCTCTCCATCGTATAGCTTCCAATGCCCACGGAAAGCGATGTCGAAGTGCCGCCGGCCAACGGCTGCTGGATGGCTATGACGATCGACGCCGTGTCGTTGGGGCCGGAATCATCCGCGCCGAGCGTCGAGGTCTGCACCGCAGTGCGGTCGCCCGCACTGTACTGTACCTTCCAAAGTGAAAGGCTGAACGAACCGCTTTTCGCGACGGTCCCGTTGGCGTCCGTGGCTTCCAGGTGGTAAACTCCGTCATCGCCCCAGTTCGGCGTAAAGGTGACCGAAACCGATGCTTTGCCCTCGTTGCCCGAATTGACCACGCCGCCAAACGACGTGTCGATCTTATTTGTTCCACGATAGAGTTCGCAGCTGACCACGTCGTCGGAGGACACCTCCGCCATGATCGTCGCCGGGACGCCCGCCTGTTTCAGGAAGTCCCGCTCCAGGTCCATGAAGTGGAAGGGCTCGCCCAGCTCCAGGGTATTTGCTTCCGTGGGGGATTTCGCC
This sequence comes from Anaerotruncus sp., assembly GCF_057433415.1. Taxonomy (NCBI): domain Bacteria; kingdom Bacillati; phylum Bacillota; class Clostridia; order Eubacteriales; family Oscillospiraceae; genus Anaerotruncus; species Anaerotruncus sp. The sequence goes on from NZ_DBMDHH010000012.1 coordinate 54,767, forward strand.
AGCGTGTAATCGATGCTCTCCGCGAGCAGGAACTTCGCGGTTTCGTCCGCGACGTCCTCCACGACGCCGTTTAAATAGACGGCGACGTTACGGCCGGGGCCGTAGTCCGCGTCCGCGCGGTCCATGTCCACCGGGATCGCCGCGGAATCCGGAAGCGCCCCGTCCACGTTGATGACTTTTCCCTTCGGCAGGTAGACGTACTGGTCTGCGCCGAAGGAGGTCGCCCTGCCGCGCAGGCGCAGCGTGCCGTTCTGGTAGATTCCGTTGCCGCCGCTGCCGCCGGTGACCGTGTTGCCCGAAAGCGTCAGGTTTTCCGCCGTCACCGTGCCGCCGCCGATCGCAATGCCGCCCGCGTACTGGGCGCCCGTGTTGTCCGCGATCACGCAGTTTTTCAGCGAGGCGCTCCCCGACTTGAGCCAGAGGCCCGCGCCCCGGTTTTCCCGGATGCTTCCGCCGGTAATTTCAACCTGCCCGCCGAACGTCGCGATGCCGCCGATCATATTCTGCGCTTCGTCCCCCTCGTTTTCGGAAATCTCCCCGTCCGTCATGACCAGGGAGGCTCCCACACCCAAGAAGATTGCGCCCGCGCCGTTATTAGCACTTAACCCGCTGTTTCCGGTGATCCTACCGCCGTTGATTTCGATCGTCGCGGCCTCAGCCTGCAAAGGCGTGGAGATTGCGCCGCCAAGGAGCCCTGCGGTGTTGTTTTGCAGGACCGCCCCCTCGTTCAGGATCAGGCTTCCTTCATTCACGGCGATGGCGGTTTCACTGATAATGCCCGGCGCGGCGATCTCCGCGGCTCCGGTCACACCGTGGCGGTGCCCGTCGACGGTAATCTCCTCCAGCGTCAGGCTGCCGCCGTCAACTGTAAAGATGGAGCCGCTGTTGCTTGTTACCGCGTAGTTATCCCCGAGGCTTCCGTGCGCCTCCGGCTGGGAATAGCGCATGATCGTCACCGGACCGCCCGCGTCCACATAGCCCATTCCATAGAGCTCCTGTCCGCTCAGCGTGATGTTCTGGCCCTCCGGGATCGCAACTTCTCTCACCACGTAGAGGGTGCCGCCCTTTTGCGCGGCGAGCTTTTCATACGCCTTCGCGAGGGTCTTGACCGCCTGGGCGGGCGATCCGCCGTCCCTATCGTCGCTGCCGTTTATGCCGTCGATATAGACCGCGCCCTTCGCCTGCAGCTCGAGGACGTTCCCGCCCTCCCGCTTTCCGGCGGTGAAGCCCGCCGATACCCGGCCGGACAGCGCGGCCTTCGACGGGTCGACAACGATCGTATCCGGATTCTGCGCGTCATAGGTGATGATCGTCCTGCCTTTGTAGGCGTCTGTCAGATCGATCTTCAGGGCCCCCCTCGGTGCAAAGGCGTTGAAGGTTTCAATATATTTTTCCGTCCCGAGGAAGACCTCTCCCTCGACCGACAGATCCTCATCCGTGCCCGCCGCCGAGGAGATCATCAGCTGGCCGGCCTGGTAGACCGCCGAACCCTCCTCCGCGTGGGTGTTTGCAATCGTGGAACCGCCGTAGAGCTTGTATGTTCCGCCCTCCGCGATATACACCGCGCCGCCCTGTCCGTCTGCCGAAGTATTCCGGTTGTTGCGCAGGACCGCGCCGTCGTCGGTATGGAAGCTTCCGCCGGACCGCACCGTCACGAGCGGCGCCTGCGCCTCGACCGCGGGCGCGGCCAGCGCCTCCGCGCCCTGCGTCACCGCCTCGCTGTGGCCGTCAAGCGTCGTGCCCGCGACCTGGAGGGTGCCGCCGTTTTCAACAATGAAAAGCTCCGCCGTGTTGGACGCCTTGCCGTACCCGGGCAGCGGCAAAACCGGCTTGGAGTAGCGCTTGATGGCGACCGGGCCGCCTTTGATCGTGACTGCGCCCGCACCGGTAACGTTGAAGATGTAGCTGTCGGAATTGATCTTGACCGAGCCGGTAATCTTCACCGGGTTGACGATATAGATCGTGCCGCCGCCGTCCGCCTTCAGGCTGCTATACGCCTTATTCAGCGTCGCGAAGGCCCCGTCCGGGGTCGCGCCGTCGCCCGCATCCGCCGACAGGGAGCCGTCCACATAGACGAAGCCCTTTTCGCCCAGCTTGAGCACGCTGTGCCCGCCGTCGGGCCCGCTTCCGACCGTGCCGTGCACCAGCCGGTACTGGGCCGCGACCGCCTCCGCGAGCGTGAATTTGGCAAGCTCGGGAGCGGGAGAAACCAGCACGCCCTGATAGGCGACCACTTCACGGCCCGCGTAGGGATCCGCCACGTCCACCGTCAGCGTCCCGGCAAATCCCGTTACGGCATCGACCGTCCTTCCGGCCGCGAGGTATACGGATCCCTCGGCCGTGGGGTTCCCGTTGACGCTCATCGTGCCGTTCTGGTGGACCGCGTCCCCGCGCGCCGCCTGCGTGTTGGAGATCGCGCCGCCGTTGAACGCGAAGATGCCGTCCGGTTCCACAACGACGGCCCCGCCGTCGCCGGAGGTCTTGTTGTTGCAAAGCACCGTGTTCTCGTCCATCGTCAGGCTGCCGCCGCGCGCGACGCGCACCAGCGTGCCCGCGGCGGTATAGCTGTCCTCCGCGCTGCGCCTGCCCTCGATCGAAATGCCGCCGAGCGTGAGCGTTCCGCCGTCCGCCACGCGGACAAGGTCGCCCGCGAAGGCGTCGTAGGTCTTCTGCCCCGAGACTTCAAAGCCGCTATACCGGCGCAGGTACTGGCCGTCCGCAAGGGTCCAGCCCGTCCCCGGTTCGGTCACCGTCACGGTTCCGGTCACGTAGATCGCGCCCGGTTCCCCGGCCAGGGCGGCCTTTGCCGATTCAAAGGTCTTGAAGGCGCGCGCCGGGGTCGAGCCGTCGTACCACTCGCTCGTGCCGCCGTTTTCACCGTCCAGGAAGACGATCTTGCGCAGCACGATGTTGGGGGACGCCTTATCGAGCAGCAGGGCCTCCGTGTCCGCCTGGAAATACCGCAGGTAGGCGGACGCGTCCGATACGGCGCTGCCGCTTAACGGGCTGACCACCGCGCTTCCGGATTGATACTGCGTGTCGCCGCCGCCCATGTTCATGGTCAGGCGGTACTTTCGGTTCTGGGTGATCGCCGCCGAAACCCGGACGGGAGACGCGGTGGTATTCAGATGGATGGTCCCGTCGATCGCGGTCCGCCCGCCGTTCAGGACAAAGCTGCCGTCCGCGACATAGACGCTCCCGCCATGCTGCGTGCTGTTTCCGAGGGCGTTGCCGGAGATCTGTCCGCCCGCCGCCGTGACCGTGCCGCCGTCGACGTAGACGCCCGCGCCGCCGGTCACACCGGCCGCCGTCGTCCTGTTTCCGGTGACGCCGCCCGCGTTGATCGTGAGGGCGCTCTTTTCGCCTGAGACCCGGACGCCGCCGCCCGCCAGGGCGGTGTTGTCCGAGACGGTGACGCCGTTGAACGTGGCGTTGCCCACCAGATCGATGCCGCCGCCGTTCGCCGCCGCCGTATTTCCCGTAATGCTGCCGCCGCTGTAGACCTGCTTGGTCGTACTATCGTTGATCCCAATGCCGCCGCCGCTGCCTCCCGCGCGGTTGCCGGAGACGCTGCCGCCCGACATGGTAAAATTCGTGCACGAAAACAGGTAGATTCCGCCGCCGTCCCAAGCCGCCTCGTTGCCGCTGATTACGCCGCCCTCAACTGTGAAAGACCTGCCCACCATCCCCATCATGATGGCGCCGCCGTTTGTTGCCGACGTGTTGCCCGAGATGGTTCCGCTGCGGATGGTAATAGAACTAGTCATCCCAGTCCCGATGGCGCCGCCGCCCGTCTTTACCACGTAGTCCGTTCCGGTCGCGTGGTTGCCCGTGATCGACCCGCCGTCCACAAGGACAGTCCCGCCTCTCACAAGGATGCCGCCGCCAAAGAGAGCGGTGTTTCCGCTGATCTCGCCGCCGTAGAGTGCAGTTATATTTCCAAAAGCGTTAATTCCGCCGCCAGCCTCCGCCGTATTGTCTGAGATGGATCCGTTCCGCATGGTCACGTTGCCATCCACACCGCCACCGCCGGTTTTTGCGGCATTGCTATTGATCGCGCCGCTCTCCAGCGTCAGTTCGCCGTAAACGCCGCCGCCGTATCGCCCGGCCGTGTTGCCGGAGATTTCCGTGTCCCCGCTCACCACGACGGTGCTTCGGCTGTTGTTGGTACCACTGTAGACGCCGCCGCCATCCGCACCCGCCTGGTTCCCGGTAATTTTACCCCCGGTGATGACACAAGAGGGAATGCTTCCAGATGTTGCGCTGAGGTAAACGCCGCCGCCGCTGCCGGAGGCCGTGTTGCCGCTGATTGTGCCGCCGCTCATCTCGAAGGAGGAGCCGGTCGCCCGGATGCAGACGCCGCCGCCGAGCCCGCTGACCGAATCGCCCGTAAGCCCGCTTTCCCCGTGCGTGTTGTCCGAAATGGTTCCGCCGTTCAGGATGAACTTGTGGGTATTCCCCTCAATGATGACGCCGCCCATCTGGTTGCCCGTCACAGAGCCGCTGTTCATCGTAATCGTCATGTGGTCGGAGGGGGTGTGCAGGCCGGGGCCCGCGTTGTTGCGGATGATCGCGCCGTCAATCGTGCAGGTACCGCGCGTGGGCACAACGCCGGGGCCCGTGCCGTTTTCGATGACCGTTCCCTCGCCCAGCACCAGCGCCGCGCCGCCGCTGACCTGGATCAGGCCCGTTCCGTAGCGGCTCTGGGTGGTGCCCGACACGATGGGGGTTCCATTTCCGTTGACGACGACGTCCTTCAGCGTCAGCTTCGCGTCGGGATACTCCACCACGCTGCCGGCGCCCTCACGGGAGATGAAAATCGGCGCGAAGGTATAAGACCCGTCCGCCATTGTGCGGATCTCCGGCCGCCAGGTCTCCCCCGCGTTGTCCGTCATCTCCGGGAGGGACCAGGTCTCGTCCTCCCGAACCACCACGGTGGCGCTGATGAGGATGTTGGTTCCCGCGGAGCGGGATTTCAGCAGCTCCTTCGCGCGCGCAAAGGTACGAACCGCGTCGTCCGGGCTGGTACCGTTGTTACCGTCGTTGCCAGACCCGCTGAGGTAGACGTAGAGACCGCCCCGGCCGACGATGTTATTGCCTTCGCCGGCCAGCGTCAGGCCGCCGCCCATATCAACCAGGGTAAACACGCCCTGTTCCAGATAGGACGCGGCGTTATACCCGGCCGCTCCAGCGACCACCGTTTTTCCAATATAGGTATCCGGGACACGGAGCTGGAATTTTTTACTGGTATCCAACGGAGCCAACAGGCTGATCGGTGATTTCTTCACCTCGGAATTCTGCTCCATGTCGATGAAGATTTCGTCAGGGATCGTTACGCCGGTCCCGCCCAGGTTGAAGTACGCGCCCTCATGGGCCACGCCCGCCCCGCGCTGCGCGGTGTTCCCGCTGACCGTCACGCTTTCCTCGATCTGGAGCATCGCGAGCCCCGGCGCGATGTAGACGCCGCCGCCCGTCGAGGTCCGCCTGCCCCTCACGGATTTCGCTTCGTTATTCGTGATCGAGGCGGAGTCACTCATGACGAAATCGCCGCCCGCCACATAGACGCCGCCGCCGAGCGAGCCGTCCTCATGGCGGCTCTCCTCCTCCGGGTATGCCTCGTGCACATGGTTCCCGCTGATCGACGCGTTCCCGCCCATCTCCATGCTGCTGGTGCCGGCGAGATAGACGCCGCCGCCCTTGGTGGCCGTATTGCCGCTGATTTCCGCGCTTCCGTTCATGAACATCCTATCGCCGGCAAAATAGACCCCGCCGCCGAGCGCTTCGCCGCCGCGGTCAAGGATGTCGTCGCAGAGGTTCCCGGAGATTTTACCGCCGCTCATCGTAAAGCCGCCGCCGGCGATCCAGACGCCGCCGCCGCGGTGCACCGCGTATCTTTCCGTCCCTTCCACAACGGCGTAGTTTCCGGAGATTTCGCCGCCGGACATGGTCATGCTGCCCCCATCGAGGTACACGCCGTTTCTACCGTTCCCGGTGATTCTTCCGGAGACGACTTTGACAGTGGATGCGCCCGTGGCGTTGATGCCCCGGCCCTTGCTGCCGGAAATTTCGCCGCCCGCCAGCGTCACCGAACCGCCGGCGACGCTGACGCCGCTGCCCGCGCTGCCGCGGACGGCCGCCCCGTCCGCCAGCGTCAGGCTGCCGCCCGCCGCGACCGACACGATCGTATTGACAGATGTTTCGGCCTCGCCGTAGAGGCCGTCCAGAACGACGTTTTCCAGCGTCAGGCTGCCGCCGTCCGCAACGGTGACAAACTGATTGAGCGTAAGGGCGGAATCATCCCAGCGGGTCACTTCGACCGTCTCATCAAGCGGGGAGGACCAGGTCTCGGTACCGCTCACGGTCACGGGGCCGCAGAGGATGATCTTCGCCGGGATTGCGCCGCCGCTCTTCGAGAGGATTGCCATCGCTTTTTCAAACGTACGGACCGGCGAATCGGGCGAAGCGCCGCTGCCGTCCGCGGCGGCGGTGCCGTCCAGATAGACGCCGCCCATCAGCACCAGATTGTTTTGATAGCCCGCCAGCGGATACGCCGTCCCGCTCAGCGTGAACGCGTCTGCGTAATCCGCCGCCGACGCCAGCGTCCCGCCGGACTGTACGATGATGTTGCCCGGGCGGTGGCTGCCGCTCAGTTCGACCGCAAAGACCTTCCCCGCCCCGGGCGCGCCGGTCAGGGTGATCGTTTCCTCCGGGCTTTCGAGCCGGATTTTTCCCGTGAGTGCGGCGGCCGGGCCGTTCAGCAAAAAGGCCGCCTTTGTTGCGGAAGTCGAACGGTCGACCGAAACGGCGAAGCCGCCGTCCGGCGCGGCCACAGACCCCGCCGACAGGACGAACTCCCCTTTCGTGACAACGCCCGTCTGCGTCGCAGAGATCGAGCCGCCGTCCATCTGGAAGGCGCTGTCCTCGCCGACTTCCACCCCCCGCAGGACGTTCGAAACGGTTCCGTTCTCCATTGTAAACCTGCCGCCGCGGACAATCTCCGCGCCGACATCCGTCCCGCTGACGGTTCCATCCCGCAGAACCAGACTGCCCGCGGAGACGCGGATCATCGGCGCCTCAAAGGCGGAACCGGAACTGCCGCCCTTGCTGCCCGAAAACGCGCTTCCCCCGGTGACGGTCAGCGTTCCTCCGGAAACGGAAATATTTCCGCTGTCGCCCGGCCTGCCGCCATGCAGGGTGATCCCATCCAGCGTGAGGCTGCCGGTCACATCGATCAACTTGTTATTACCGCTTCCGCTGCGGGAAACGGTCGCTCCGGACCAGGTTTCGTCCCCTTCCACCGGGACGGTCCCGCAGATACGGATCTCTCCCTGTCCGGACAGCTCGTTGAGCAGAAGTTCCTTTGCGCGCGCGAAGGTGCGCACCGGGTCGTTCTCCGCGGCGCCGGTATTCACATCGTCCCCCGCGCCCGAGAGATAGACCGCTCCGTTGTAGACCACCGCCGGGCGCGCCTGGACGACGCTCGCGTCGTCCGCGCGGACCGTCAGGCTCCAAGCGGGAGTCGCAGCCTGTAACGATTGGGTCAGGGCAAGCTTCGCCAGCGCGTCCCGCATGGAGACCCCCTCGGCGGCGCGCGCCGCGTCAAACGACGCTTTAAAGCCGTTTTCGCCCGCCGCGAAGGAGAGCACCAGCGTGTCCTCCGGCAGCGCGAGCAGTTCGACCGCCTGCGCCGTATCCGGGTGCTCGAAGAGAATCTGTCCGCCGGAGAGGCGCAGCCCGGTCCCGATCTTCAAAATGCCGCCCGCGAGACGGATTAGCTCGTCCGTCTGGACGTCCGCCCCGGAAATCTCGATCTCCGACAGGGTCATCGCAACGCCCTCTCCGAGGGTAAAGATCGCCCCGGAAGGGTGGTTTTCATGACGCGCCACCCGCACGGGCGTTTGCGCGAGGCCCGCAAAGACGCCGCTGAAAGCAAGGTCTCCCGGCGACATCTGGGAATTGCGTTTCAGGTAATCCGCGCTCTCCGCCGCGGGATTCATGCAGTAGATCGTGCCGCCCGGAGCGGCCAGTTCCAGCGCCTGCTCGAAGGAACGCACCGGCGCGTTCTCATCACCCCGGTTGTCGTCGCTTCCGCCCCAGATCGTCGCCGTGCCGTCCGCGTTGCTCTTCGTTTCGGGGTCGGGGTTCCAATAGACGACGTCCCGGCTGTGCAGCTCGATTTCGGGCGCCGCCAGGGACATCGTGGTCAGCAAATTTTCGCCGCGGAACGCCTTGACGGTGTACACCCCGTCCGCGCTCGCGGGCACGGCGGTGCTCGCCTCCGTCACCTCCGACGGGGCGTTTTCTTCGTGGCCGTTTTCTTCGCCGCTCTTG
>NZ_DBMDHH010000089.1:0-6311 GCF_057433415.1 Anaerotruncus sp.
CCCCCTTAGGCGGACTTTTGGTTCCTTTTCGTCCGTCCGAAAAGGAACCCGTGGCGCGCGGCGGAACGCGCTCGTGATTCTTGCCGCCGAAGGCGGCTCCGCTCAGGGTTCCGGCCCGCAGGGCCGGGTCGCATGGCGACTCCCTACGGGGAATCCAAAGGGGTCGCGAAGCGACAGCCCGAATGGGGACACCATTTGTCCCGAAGGGACAAGTGGCGCCTGTGGCCCTCTTTGAATGCGCGTCGCCGCTCTGCGGCGCTCGCCGCAGGCGAGGAGCGCATCTAAAGCCCCGCCGGGCGCAGCGCGGCAAACCGAAGAAAAGCCCCCGCTGCCCGCAGAGCGGCAGAATAGAGAAAGGAATTCACCAGAATGAAAGGGTTTGAACACCTGCTGACCGGCCTGCCCGCTTTTGAGCGGGTCAAAAGCGCGGTGAAAAATCGGGCGACCCCGGTGCTCGTCACGGGGCTCTCGAACGTGCACAAGGCGCATATGATCGTTTCGCTCGCCGGTCTGCTGGAGACCGGCGGGCTGGCCGTCGTGTCCGATGAGGCGGCGGCTACCCGGCTGGTCGAGGACATCAACATCATGGCGGGGGAGGGGACGGCTGCTCTTTTCCCCTCGCGCGAATGGACCTTTCAGGAGGTGCAGGGGGTCTCGAGGGAATACGAGCACGCGCGGCTGGCGGTGCTCGGGCGGCTGCACGCGGGAAGCCTGAAGATCGTGGTGGCGTCGGCGCAGGCCGCGCTTCAGTATACGATGCCCCCGGAGGTGCTGGAAAAACGCATCCGGACCCTCGAGGCTGGCAGGGAATACCAGATGGAGGAGCTGACGCGGTTTCTGGTGTCGGCGGGCTACACCCGCTGCGACCAGGTGGACGGCGTCTGCCAGTTCTCCCAGCGGGGCGGCATCCTCGACTTTTTCCCGCCCCACATGCCCGACCCCTTCCGCGTTGAATTCTGGGGGGACGAGATCGACACGATCTCCACCTTCAAGACGGACACCCAGCGCAGGGTTGACACGGTCAAGCGGGTGGACATCACCCCGGCGGCCGAGGTGGTGGCGGACAGCCCTGAGCGGCTGGTGAAGCTTTTGCAGGGCGCGATGAAAAACATCCGCGGCACCCGCGGCAAGCTTGCCAAGGAGAAGCTCGAGGGGGAGATCGCGCGGATTTCCGACGGCATCATGCCCCAGAGCCTCGACCGGTGGCTGCCGCTGCTCTATCCCGAGCCGGCGACCGTCTTCGACTATCTGCGCGACCGGCCGCTCTTCCTCTGCGACACGGCCAACTGCCGCGAGGCGCTCAAAAACGTGCTCTGGCAGCAGAACGAGGACGTCAAGATCCTGCTCGAGGAGGGCGTCCTCTTCAAGGGGTGCGACCGGTTCGGCGAGGACTTCGTGGATTTGCAGCGGCACGCGTCGGAGTCGAACAGCGTGCTGCTCGACACCTTCGTCCGTTCGGTGGGGGACATCCCGCTGCGGGACATGATCGACGTGAACGCCGTCCAGCTCTCCTCCTGGAGCGGCGAGTTCTCCCTGCTGCGGGAGGACGTGCAGAACTACCTTTCGCGCGGCTACTGCGTCATCGTCTTCGCGGGAACCTACCGCGCCGCCGTGACGCTGGCGGAGGATTTGCAGAAGGAAAACATCCGCGCCGCCGAGTGCGAGGAGATCGGCAGGCTCACGCCGGGCGTGGTGTACGTCGTCGCGGCGAGCATGTCGGCGGGCATGGAATACCCCGACCTGAAGCTCGCGGTCATCTCGCAGGCCAAGGCGGTCGTGCAGGGCGCCAAGCGGAAGCCCCGCCCCAAGGAGGGTAAAAAGCTCCGCGATATCAGCGATCTGACGCCGGGGGACTACGTCGTGCACGTCTCCCACGGCATCGGCGTGTTTGAGGGGATCGTCAAGCGGGACGTGCAGGGGATTGTCAAGGACTACATCAAAATCCGCTACGCGGGCACCGACATGCTCTTCGTGCCGGTCACCCAGCTCGACCTCGTCAGCAAATACGTCGGCGTGCGGGACGACGCGAACGTGCGCCTCAATAAACTGAATTCCGTCGAGTGGCAGAAGACCCGCCAGCGGGTCAAAAAGGCCGTCGAGGACATGGCCAAGGAGCTGACAGAACTCTATGCCAAGCGGATGGCGGTCAAGGGCTACGCGTTTTCGCCCGACACCGACTGGCAGAACGACTTTGAGCGGCGGTTCGCCTTTGAGGAGACGGACGACCAGCTCCGCTGCATCGACGAGATCAAATCGGATATGGAAAACCCCGTCCCGATGGACCGGCTGCTCTGCGGCGACGTGGGCTTCGGCAAGACGGAGGTGGCGCTCCGGGCCGCCTTCAAATGCGTGATGGACGGCAAGCAATGCGCGCTGCTCTGTCCCACGACCATCCTCGCGTGGCAGCATTACCAGACGACCACCCGCCGGATGGAGGGCTTCCCGATCAAGGTGGAGCTGCTCTCCCGCTTCCGCTCGGCAAAGGAGCAGAAGCAGATCCTTTCCGAGCTGCGGCGCGGGGAGATCGACATGATCATCGGCACCCACCGCCTCGTCCAGAACGACGTCCAGTTCAAGGACCTCGGCCTCTGCATCATCGACGAGGAACAGCGGTTCGGCGTGCGGCACAAGGAGAAATTCAAGGAGATGCGCGCCACCGTCGACGTGCTGACCCTTTCGGCGACCCCCATCCCGCGCACCCTCAACATGGCGATGAGCGGCATCCGCGACATGAGCGTCATCGAGGAGGCGCCGCAGGACCGCCATCCGGTGCAGACCTATGTGGTCGAGCACGACTGGGGCGTGATCGCGCAGGCGATCGAGCGGGAGCTGCGCAGGGGCGGGCAGGTATTTTACCTGCACAACCGGGTCGAGAGCATCGATTCCTGCGCCTATAGGATTAAGCAGATGGTCCCCGAGGCGCGCATCGTCACGGCGCACGGCAAGATGGGGGAGGAACAGCTTTCCCGCGTGTGGCAGCAGCTGCTCGACTACGAGGTCGACATCCTCGTCTGCACGACGATCATCGAGACGGGCGTCGACGTGCCCAACTGCAACACCCTCATCATCGAGGACGCCGACCGCATGGGGCTCTCCCAGCTCTACCAGCTGCGCGGACGGGTGGGGCGCTCCACCCGGCGCGCGTTCGCCTACCTCACCTTCCGGCGGGACAAGGAGCTCTCCGACGTGGCCGCCAAGCGGCTGTCCGCCATCCGGGAGTTCACCTCCTTCGGGTCGGGCTTCCGCATCGCGATGCGCGACCTTGAGATCCGCGGCGCGGGCAACATCCTCGGCGCGCAGCAGCACGGCCACATGGAGGCGGTCGGCTACGACATGTACCTCAAGATGCTCTCCGAGGCGGTGGCCGAGCAGAAGGGCGAGGCGCCCGCCAGGACGGCCGCGGAGTGCATGGTCGACGTGCGGGTGGGCGCGCACATCCCCGAGGACTACATCGACAACCTCGCCCAGCGCATCGACATCTACAAGAAGATCGCCGCCATCCAGAACGAGGAGGACGCCATGGACCTCATCGACGAGCTGATCGACCGGTTCGGCGACCCGCCCGACGCGGTCAAGGGGCTGGTGGACGTGGCGCTCGTGCGCAACACCGCCTCCCAGATGGGCATCCGGGAGATCTCCCAGCGCGGGGACGCGGTGCTGCTCTATCCCGAGGTCATGGATATGTCCCGCGCGGGCTCGCTCGCCGTCAGGCTGCGCGGCCGCGTGATGGTCAGCGCGGGCAGCAAGCCCTACATCACCGTCAAGATCCCCGCGGGTTCCGAACCGCTCGACACCATCCGCGAGGCGCTCGCCGCCATGGGGGAGTGATCTTTTGCGGCGGCCCGCATAAGCGGCGCGGCGCGGAACAGGATAAGACTGGATGGAAGCCGTTTCCCGAACCGTGTGGAATTTCTAGTGGACTTTTTGGGGGCGGCGTTGTATAATAAGCGGGTATGCAAGCAATACCCCTTACAGGAGGAATTCAAAATGACGACTGTTAAAAAAATCGCGGCGCTCGGCCTGGCCGTGCTGATGACCGCGAGTCTCGCCGCCTGCAGCATGGGCGGGGACACCAAATGGGCGGCCAAGGCGGGCGACCTGACCGTTCCGGCCGGCGTCTACATCAACGAACTGATCACCGCGTATTCCGACGCGACGGTCGACCTTCCGTCGGACGTCAAGGACCCGCTCAAGGAGCAGGTGGACGGCGTCACCGTCTCCCAGAAGGTCACCGAGGAGGCCAAGAAGGGCCTTGACGAATACATCGCGATCGAGCAGAAGTTCGGCGAGATGGGCCTTGCCATGAGCGAGCTCGACAGGGCCTCGGTCGAACAGACCGCCGAGCAGTACTGGACCGGATTCCGTCTGGAGGAGACCTACACCGCCAACGGCGTGTCCAGGGAGTCGTTCATCCTCGCGCAGGAGAACATGGTCAAGAAGTCGATGATCTTCAACGCGATCTACGGCGAGGGCGGCACCGACCCGGTGCCCGAGGAGGAGCTCAAAACCAAGTTCTCCACCGACTACGCCAAAATCCTGCTCATCCCCGTGTCGATCAACCCCGCCGAGGACACCGACGAGGCCAAAGCCAAGGCCAAGGAGCAGGCTTCCGAGCTGATCAACAAGTACCTCGAGCGCGCCAAGGCGGGCGAGGATATGGAAACGCTCGTCTACGAGGCCCGCAAGGAGCTTTCGGGCAACCAGGATCTCGAGAAGCCGGAGGCGGGCACCTCCTTCACCTTTGTGAACCGGGAGAACTCCTCCTATTCGCAGGAGGTGGTCGATACGATCTTTGCCGCGCCGATCGGGGAGCCGACCGTCGCCGAGTCGGAGGACGGGATGTACCTCTTCGTCCGCTACGATGTGATGGAAAACGAGAGCGACTTTGCCCAGCGCAGGGCGGCGCTGGTCTCCGCGCTGCGCGGGGACGCGTTTGACGAGCAGGTCTCCCAGTGGGCGGACTCGCTCACCGGCGTCACCTATAACGACGCGGCCCTCAAGCGCTACACCCCTGAAAAACTGAAGGTCGGCTGAACGGCATCATAAAAGCCGGCGCGAAAGCGCCGGCTTTTTGTTGTCCCCAAACGTCCCCGCGGACGGTTCTATAGGTACCGAAGGACAAAAAATCAACCTGTAAAGGGGATCGATCCGATGATGAGCCCCGGCGACGGCCCGCTGCTGCCGAGCGCCCGCTTTGCACGCAGCGCGCCGCCCGCGGGGCGCCCAATCCGGGCGGCCGCGCCGGGTGCGCGCGCTCTCGGATCCACGGGCTTTTTACCGATCGCTTCATGAAATGAAAAAGGCGGCCGCGCAGCGGCCGCCTTTTAAAATACTCAGATGCGCTCGAAGAAGCTCGCGTCCTTCTTGCAGATGGGGCAGATGAAATCGGGCGGAAGCTCCTCGCCCTCGTAGATGTAGCCGCAGACCTTGCAGCGCCAGCCGTGTTTTTCGGCGGGCTTTTTGTAGGAGGGGGCGTTGGGAGGGGTCTCGCCCTTCTTGACCTTGTGGTAGTAGTCATAGGTCATGACGGGCGCGTCGGAGAGCTTGACCGCCTCGATCGATTTGCCGACAAAGAGCACGTGCGTATCGAGGTCGAGCTTGTCGATCACCTTGCAGGAGAACATCGCGGAAGCGGTTTCCGTGGGATACCACACCCCGTTGGCATCCGCGCCGTGGGGAATGCCCGCGAATTTGTCCTCCTCCCTGCCCGAGCGGAACCCGAACCGGCCGATCAGGTCCATCGTGGCCTCCTCGGTGAGCGCCACGGCGTTGAAGAGCCCCGACCGCTCGATCAGCGAGGTGGTCAGGTTCTGCTTGGAAACCGCCACCGCGACCTTGGGCGGTTCGGCTGTCACCTGCGTGACGGTGTTGACGATGCAGCCGTTTTGCTTGCCGTCAAACGCGGAGCTCAGCACATAGAGCCCGTAGGACATCTTGAAAAACGCCTGTAAATCCAACATGAAACATCCTCCTTCTGTTTTTTATCTTGCCACTGATTTGGGGCTGTCATTCATTGGGACTGCCGCTCGGGGAGCGTGGGAGTCCTTTTTGGGCTTTCCGCCCCGGCGGGCGGTTTTCAATTTGCCGCGCTGCGTCCGGCGGGGCTTTTTTCACGCCCCTTCGAGGCGCTCCAGATGTGCCGCTTGCGGCGGCGAAGATTGCCGGGTCCCGCCCCGGCGGCGGTTTTGGATTTGCCGCGCTGCGTCCGGCGGGCTTGGACAGGAATTGCCGCTTAAAAAGCGGCAAGAATCACGAGCGCGTTCCGCCGCGCACCACGGGTTCCTTTTCGGACGGACGAAAAGGAACCAAAA
>NZ_DBMDHH010000013.1:0-62797 GCF_057433415.1 Anaerotruncus sp.
ATTAGCTTGGGCTTCTTCAGGAGCCAGCGTGAAATGATCACCTTCTGCTGGTTCCCCCCGCTCAACTGTTTGATCAGGTCGCTCGGCGAATTGCATTTGATGGACAGCTTCGTCGAAACCGATTCGTACATCTCGTTTTCCCGCTTTTGTGAAAACACCCCGAGCAGGTTGCAGATGTCCGACAGGGACGGAAGGGTGGAATTCCCCCTGACCGACATGGTCGCGATCCCGCCGCTGGTCAGACGGTCCTCCGTCACCATGCCGATCCCGGCCTCCACGGCGTCCTTCGGGGAGGCGATGCGGATCCGCTTCCCGTCCATCCGGATTTCCCCGCCGTCGATCCGGTCCAGGCCGTAAAGCCCCCGCATGATCTCCGTCCGCCCGGCGCCCATAAGCCCGGAAAAGCCGAGGATTTCCCCCTCGCGCACCTGGAACCCGACGTCCCGGAAGACGCCGGCCCGTTCCAGTCCCCTGACCTCGAGCACGACCTTTCCCTTGTCCACACGCCGCTTGGGGTAGATGTTCTCCAGCTTTCTCCCCGCGATCATTTCGATCAGGGAGCCTTCCGTGACCTCCGAGACCGCCTTCCGGCAGATCAGGTTGCCGTCCCGCAGCACCGTGACGGTATCGCAGATTTCGAGAATTTCGTCGAGCTTGTGGGAGATGAAGATGATCGCAACGCCCTTTGCCCGGAGCTTCCGGATAATCCGCAGAAGCAGTTCGATCTCATGCGCGGCAAGCGCGGAGGTGGGCTCGTCCATAATGATGATGCGCGAATCGTAGCTGAGCGCCCGGCAAAGCTCGACCAACTGCATCACCGCGACGCTCAGGTCCTGAACCTTCGTCTTCGGGTCGATTTCGATTTCGAGCTCCTCCAAAAGGGCTTTCGTCGCCTCGTACCGTTTTTTCAAGCTCAGGCATCCGCACCTGGAAAACCGCTCCTCCCGTCCCAGCCAGATGTTTTCCGCAACATCCAGCGTGGGGACCAGGCTGATCTCCTGATGGATCATGGAGATCGCGTTTTCCAGCGCGTCCAGCGGCTTTTTAAACTCCACGCTCTTCCCGTCCAGGCGGATTTCCCCGCTGTCCTTTGCGTAGATTCCGAGCAGAATCTTCATGAGCGTCGATTTCCCGGCGCCGTTCTCCCCGACAAGCGCGTGGACGGTCCCGGCTTCCAGAACGAAGTCGATGTCCCGCAGCACGCTGACGCCGAAAAACGACTTGCTGATTCCGCTCATACTCAACAGTGGCGTACTCATAGCTAGAACCTCTTTCAAAGCGACGCCTTCGCCCCGGCGGGCCTCCGCCCGCGGAAGGGACCGGCGTCGTTGGGATCACGCGGGCGGGGGTCCTCCCCCGCCCGCGGTGGTAATCTGCCGCCCCGCGCGGACCGGCCTATTCCGTCCTCGTGTATTTGTTCGCCGCGAACTCCTCGACGTTGTCCTTATCGACAAGCTCGATGACCGCTTTGCCCATCGAGTATTCCTTTACAGATTTGTCCCAGGTTCCGAGCGTCACCTGCGCCGTCACTTCGGCGCACTTCTTGGCTATCATGCCAAGATAGTTGCCGGTCGTCGCCGTCATGTCCCCGCTCTTGATGAAGTCCAAAACACCTTCGTCTCCGTTGCTGCCGGTAATCAAGATTTCCCCGCTCTTCCCGGCGGAAATTACGGTATTCACAACACCCATCGCCATTGTGTCGTCCGCGCAGCAAATCATATTCAGCTCTGGATATGCCTGAAGCCAGTCCTCGGTGATGCGGGTGGCCTCGTTGGCGCTCCACTGGCCCCACGCCTCGGCAAGGATGTTCATGCGGCCGGGATATTCCGGCGCCATCTCCCGGATGTACTTGAGGCGTGGCAGGCAGCGGGTGGTTTCGGGCTTGCCCTCCATCATGCACATATTCAGCGTGACATCGGGATTTGCATCCAGATATGCACGGATATAGTCCCGCATTGCCATTCCCTGCGTGTCCTCGTCCAGAGAAATACAGTAAAGCGTCTTCGCCTCGGTGTTCGCGCCGCCGATGTCCACGACATTGATGCCGGCGTTCATGGCCTCCTCATAAGCCGGAACCAGTCCATTGGTATCGTTCGGGTTGATCACGAAGGTCTGGTATTTCCCCGACGCGATTGCCGTCTCAATTTGGGAAATCTGCGTCTCGGTGCTGCTGTTGGCATCAAATACATCTATGCTGGTGAAGATGAAGCTGTCGTCCGCCTCGTCGATTGCCTCGAGGTTTTTCTTCCAGTTGTCGGTATAGAGCTTGTTGCTCTCATTGAGCACCTCACAGAACCATGCGACCCCGTACTCCGCGGGGCTGCCCGCAGGAGCCGCGGATGCCTCCCCGGGAGCGGGTGCTTCTGCCGGAGCACTGTCAGGGACGTTCGCGCCACAGCCCACCAATGCGAGGCTCATAATCGTCAGGGCAAGTAAAACAACTGTAAGCTTTTTCATTTCTGCTCCTCCACCTTAATTATTTTCAGAAAATATTGAACAATTCTTTCGATATTTTCTGAAACAAATATATATGATTTCTATTAATATGTCAAGACATATCATGCATTTCAAGCGCAATTTTCCCTTTTATACAAGGTTATTCCGTAAAATATTATCATATATGCACAATTATTTTTGTAAAATAGCAAAAAGAGTGGAATATTTTTACTTTTCCTTGCATTTTTCTTTTCAATCCATTATACTAGCAAACAGAAAATAACACGTGTAAGAGGAGGGGCCCGTTATGCGGAAAACGATCGGGCACAGCAGCATACACGACGTCGCGAAAGAAGCCGGGGTATCCCTTTCCACCGTCTCCCGTGTGTTCAACCAGCCCAAAACGGTAAAAGATGGAACACGCGAAAAGGTTCTCGACGCCGCGCAGAAACTGAACTATACGCCAAGGGCCCAGACTGCCAGGGAACTGCTGGTCATCAATATTCCCTCCATCAGCAATCCGTTTTACAGCGAGATCCTCAACGGCGCAAAGGCGTCCGCAGAGCTTAACCAATACGACCTTTTTATCACCCAGGAGATACTTGCCGGCGACAATATCGACGGCTATCTTTCCGCGTTGAAACGGTGCAACGCGCAGGGGCTGATCACCCTTAACTACCTCAACGGGAACCTGGCCGGGACCATTCGGGAACACATTCCCCTGGTTCAGTGCTGTGAATATGAAGATGATAGCAATGTGAGCTGTGTCGGAATCGACAACATCGACTCCGTCGAAAAGGCGATGCAGCACATCCTCGCGGCCGGGCACGACCGGATTGCCCTTCTCAATGGCCCAGAGGAATATAAATATGCCCAACTGCGCCTGGAAGGATATCGCAAAGCCCTGCGAGACGCGGGGCTTCCCATTAACAGAGACTGGATTGTCCACCTGCCTGAAATATCGGCGGAGATTGCGTTCGCCTCCGCTGTCAAGATGCTTTCCACCGGCAACATCCCCAACGCGTTTTTCGCCGCCTCCGACCTCTGCGCCGCAGCGGTAATCCGCGCCGTTGTGTATAAGGGGCTTCGGGTTCCGGAGGACATCGTCGTGGTTGGATTCGACAACATCGAGATCTCCAGTATCACCGTTCCCTCCATCACCACCATCAGTCAGCCCCGTTTCCAACTGGGTTATATTGCCTGCGACCTGCTTTGCGAGCAGATCAAGAACCCCGACGCCGAGGTCCAGCGGGTGCTCCTGAACACCGAATTAATCATCCGGGAGTCCACCATGTCACGGGCGAAGGACTGACACCGGCCCCCGGCGCTCCTGAAGCGAAAACCCCGGTGCATGATGCGCATTGGGGCTTTTATCCCGGACGAGCCGCCGACAAAGGGCGTCCGTACACGGCCAGCGCCCGCAGCGGTGTCCGTGCGCTTTGTGCCATTGTCCGCGGTCCAAAAACGCGCATGGAGTCGGTTATTTTCCCCGTCTGCCGCTTGACATCGGCGGCGTTTGGCATTACGCTGTTACGGTACGGAACGAACCGGCAAAACGGAGGCAACCATATGGCAATGCAACTGAACAAGCAGCTGCCGCTGCCCGCGGATCTCAAGGCGGAATACCCGCTCTCCCGGGAGATCACCGGGGTCAAGGCGCGGCGCGACGCGGAAATCCGCGATATTTTTACCGGATGCTCGGACAAATTCGTCGTGATCGTCGGGCCCTGCTCGGCCGACAACGAGGACTCTGTCTGCGATTATGTGTCGCGGCTCGCCGCACTCAACGAAAAACTGTCCGACCGCCTGATGCTCATTCCCCGCATCTACACGAACAAGCCCCGCACCACCGGCGAGGGCTACAAGGGCATGCTCCACCAGCCCGAGCCGGACAAGGCGCCCGACCTGCTGGCGGGCATCATCGCCATACGGCGGATGCACACCCGGGCGATCATGGAAAGCGGACTCACCTCCGCCGACGAGATGCTCTACCCGGAAAACCGCAGCTACCTCGACGACCTGCTCTCCTACGAGGCGGTCGGCGCGCGTTCGGTGGAAAACCAGCAGCACCGCCTGACCGCGAGCGGGATGGACATCCCCGTGGGGATGAAGAACCCGACGAGCGGCGATTTCGTTGTGACGCTCAATTCAGTTTTCGCCGCGCAGCATCCCCACAACTTCATCTACCGCGGCTGCGACGTCACCACCGGCGGCAACGACCTCGCGCATGTCATCCTGCGCGGCGGCGTGGACAAATACGGCACCACGATCCCCAACTACCACTACGAGGACCTTGTGCGCCTCATGGAGATGTACGGCGAGCGCAGCCTCCAAAATCCCGCCGTGATCGTGGACGTCAACCACTCCAATTCGAACAAGCAGTATAAGGAGCAGATCCGCATCGTCAGCGAGGTGCTCCACAGCCGCAACTACAATCCCGACCTCAAAAAGCTCGTCAAGGGCGTGATGATCGAAAGCTACCTCGAGGAGGGCTGCCAGAAGATCGGCGGGACGCACATCTATGGCAAGTCGATCACCGACCCCTGCCTCGGCTGGGCCGACACTGAAAAGCTCCTCTATAAAATCGCCGAAAACTGCTGAAACGGCGGAAGGCGCCCGGCAATGCCGGGCGCCTTCCGCTTTGTTTTCATCCGGTCAGCCGAGCAGCTTGAAGATCGAAACGATCTTGTTGAGCGACCCGATGGGATCCTGCATATTCAGCAGGTTCCCCAGGATGCCCTTCGGCCGGTTCCCGTTCCCGTTCTGCGCCGCGCCTCGGTTCATCTGCTGCGGGCGCCCGGATGGCCGGGACATCTGCCGCGGCCCCATCTGCCGCTGTGCCGTCTGCTGCTGGCGGGGCTGCCGCATGGCCTGGCGCTGGGGCGTCTGGCCGGGTTGACGATTCTGCATAAAAACCTCCATGCGCCCGGCTTTGCCGGATCAGGCCAATCCCCGCCGCGCGGCGGGACCGGCCCGCGCTTTTGCCGGGCGGCGAAAGGACCGCGTTTTTTCGCGATTTCCTCTTAATGCCATCCTATGCGAAAAACGGCCGGCCGCCACGCCGTCCGTTTCTTTTTTCGTTTGGATTTTCCTGCGCGCCCATCGGTTCCCTCTGATCATTTCGCAGAAATTGCAGACAATAATGCCGAGGTGATTAAAATGGAACAGCCTTTGAACCAGAAGATCCCTCCCGAACCCCAGCGGACAGTCCTGTCGGAACAGGACCTCCGGGCGCTGTCCCAGCGGTTCGGCTCCACGCGCTCCTACCAGGGCAGCGTCGTCGGCATCACCGACGAACGCATGCGCCAGCTGGCGGAGCACTTTACACCATGAGCGGAGGCGGCAGCATGCAGACAAGCGATCTTTACGACCTGATCGCACAGGACGGCAGGGCGCACCGGTTTTTCGCCGCCCTGCCCGACGGCGTGCGCGACGCGGTGAGCTGGCAGGCCAAAAGCCTTCACAGCTTCCCCGAGCTGCAGGCCTGTGCGCAGGAGCTGCTCAGCGACTACGACTGAGGGGGAATTCGATGGATCAGCCCCTGGAGTACTATCCCATCCACTATGATGAGCTGGAAAGCTACCTCAACGGCGAAGAGGCCGGCGGCGGGGAAAACGACATCCGAAGCGTGATCTGCTGAACGGGGCCGCGGCCCCGTTCTTTTTTTGTCAAAAAGCCGTCCCCGCATGTGGGACGGCTTTTTTCATTCTTTGTTCACGACGTTGACCGGGCGGCCCGCCAGAAACGCCCGCAGGTTCTCCACGGCCACGTCCATCAGCCGCCGTCGGCTCTCCCTGGGCGCCCAGGAGATATGCGGGGTGATCAGGCAGTTCTTCGCGCTGAGGAGCGGATTGTCCGCGCGGATGGGCTCGTCTGACACCACGTCCAGCCCCGCGGCGTACACCTTCCCGCTGTTCAGCGCGGCGGCGAGGTCCTCCTCCACGATGAGCGGGCCGCGCGAATTGTTCAGAAGGATCACCCCGTCCTTCATCTTCGCGATGCTCTCCCGGTTGATGATCCCGCGCGTCTTCGGAAAGAGCGGGCAGTGCAGAGTGATCACGTCCGAATCCGCCAGGAGGACGTCCAGCGGGACGTATTCCCCGAGGGCGCGTCCCTCGTCGCAGGGGAACGCATCGTACGCGAGCACCCGCATCCCCATCGCCTTAGCGATCTTCCCGGTCGCCCGGCCGATCCGCCCAAAGCCGATGATCCCCATCGTCTTGCCGTCCAGCTCGATCAGCGGATAGTCCCAAAAGCACCAGTCGGGACCCTGCTGCCAGCGCCCGGCGTGCACCGCCTCGCTGTGATGGGCCACATGGTGGCAGATTTCGAGCAGCATCGCGATCGCATACTGCCCGACGGCGGCGGTCCCGTAGGTGGGGACGTTGCAGACGGGGATGCCGCGCTCCCGCGCGGCGGCGACGTCCACGACGTTGTAGCCGGTCGCCAGCACGCCGATAAACCGGAGCGCGGAACAGTCCTCGATGACCTCCCGCGGGAGCGGGACCTTGTTGGTGTAGACCGCCTCGGCGTCCCCGATCCGTTCCCGGACCAGCTCAGGCGGCGTGCGGTCGTAGACCGTCAGCTCGCCGAGCGCCTCCAGGCCCTCCCAGCTCAGGTCGCCGGGGTTTTCGGTATATCCGTCCAGCACCACAATTTTCATAACCTGCCTCCTTATCGTTATCTGACCAGCACAAGGCCGAGCAGCGCCCCCGCCAGAATGACGGTGGGAATGCTTCTCTTTGCAAGCAGCAGCGCCCCCGCCGCCGCCCCGATGACGACCGCCGGCCAGAGCGGCGCGCCGTTTAAAAAATAGTTTGCCTGCCCGAGCGGGACGGCGACCGCGAGGATCATGCCGATGCATACAGGGCGGACGCCGTAGAGCGCGTTCTGCAGGAACCGGTTCTGCCGGAACTTGACCATAAAGTGGCAGGCGAGCATGCAGACGGTGAGGGAGGGGGTCATCACCCCGAGCGTGGTGGCGATCGCGCCCGGCAGGCCCGCCACCTGGATGCCGACGAAGGTCGCGCAGTTGATGCCGAGGGAACCGGGCGTCATCTCCGCGATCGCCACGATGTCCGAGAGCTGCTCCATCGTCATCCAGTGGTGAGCAAGCATCTCCTGGTTGATGAAGGGGATCATCGACAGGCCGCCGAAGCTGCAAAAGCCGATCTTGAGGTAGCTCCAGTAGAGCTGCAAGCAGATCATCCCCGCACCCCCCTGAGCATGAGCCCCGCGGCCGCGCCGAGCAGCACCACGAGGATGTTGTTGATCGGAAGGAAAAGGCAGATCAGAAAGCCCCCCAGTACGATCCCGTACTGGACCTTCTCCTGGATGGCGATGGAGCGCAGGCCGGCGGCCGCGGAGAGGATGATCGGCACGACGGCGGCGCGCACGCCGACCATGGCGCGCGCGATATAAATGTTGCGGCGGAACTGCTCGTAGAAGACCGTGACCACCGACAGCACGGCGACGGAGGGCGCGGCCACGCCCACGGCGGCGATGACGCCGAGCGGCACCCCGCCCACGTGGTAGCCGAACATTACGGCGATGTTGATGACCATGATGCCGGGGAACGACCGTCCCACCGACACGATATCCAGCAGGTCCTCCTTGGAGATCCAGCCGCGCTTGTCGACGAATTCCCTCTGGAGCTGCGCCACGATGCTCCAGCCGCCCCCAAAGGTGAAGAGCCCGATCTTAAAGAGCAGCAGGAAACAGCAGAGCGGCCTGGGAAGCCCGCGCCTTGCATCCAACACCCCACCCCCGTCCTTTCGACGCGCGCAGGGATTCCCCCGCCCTTTTGAGGCGGGAGAATCCCGTCCGCCCGTTTTTTGCGGCGGCCGGTTCAGTCCAGACCGCCATGCGCCTTGTAATAGGGAATCAGCCCTCCCGCGCGCACAAGCCCGGCCAGCTGGACGGGAAAGGCCGGGAAAGGGTAGTCCCCCCTCCCCTCCACACTTATGATACCCGCCTCGACGTCCACCGTCAAGCGGTCGTACTCCTCGACCCGCGGCGCGCAGACAATCGGGAGGATGTCCAGGTTCACGCCGCCCCGGTAAAAATTGCGGCTGAAGGAGCGCGCGACCACACAGCGGATGCCCGCCGCCTTCATCACCAGCAGAATCTGCTCCCGGGAGGAGCCGCAGCCGAAATTTTCCCCCGCCACGAGAATATCCTCCGGCTGCAGGCTCTGCGCCAGGTCGGGCCTGCACGATTCGAAGAGGTTTCCCGCCAACTCCTCCGGCGGCGCGCCGCCGCCGAGGTACTGCCCGCCGATGATCTGGTCGCCGCTGACGTTGTCCCCGAGCAGCTGCGCTCTTCCTTCGATCATCCCGCGTCACCTCCCGCCGTAAGATACCCCTCCAGCGCCGAACAGGCCGCCACCAGCGGGGATGCGATGTAGATTTTTCCCCTGCCGCCGCCCATGCGGCCCGCCGCGTTGCGGTTGGTGGTGGAGACCACCGTCTCCCCATCCGCAATGAGGCCCCCGTGGATGCCGGCGCAGGGCCCGCAGCAGGGGGGCAGGATTTGCGCGCCCGCCTCGAGCAGCACGCGGTAGACGCCCGAGTGGGTCACGACCTAGACCTGTTTGCCGGGAAGCCCTCCAGTGCGTCCGGGGCCGCGGGAGCGGCCTTCTGCGAAGGGGCCGCCGGGGCGGCCGCGGGCGAACCTTTTTTGACAAATTGACTATTTTCGTTTTTACTGTATCCTATAACCACTGATTTGTCTAATATTTAATCCTCATATGAATCATAACTTTTTATCATGAAATTTCAGGAGGCGGTCGCTTGACACCGAAAGAATTGCGTTACGTTCTCGCAATCCAGGAGCACCAGAACCTCTCCAAGGCCGCACAGTCCCTCTACCTCTCCCAGCCCGCGTTGAGCAAGTACATCAAAAACCTTGAGGCGTCCCTCGACGTCAAAAACGTCGGCAAACGGCTCATGCTGACCGCCGTCCACAAGAACACCGTCTTCAAGCTCGGGTGCGGGCTTTTCCTCGACGCCTGCCGTGAGGTGGCCCGGAACTATCCGGACATCACGCTCGAGACGGTCGTCGTCGACACCTTCGCCATGAAGATGCTGATGAAGCCCCAGGACTATGACGTGGTGGTCACCACCAACATGTTCGGCGACATCCCCTCCGACGAGGCGGCGGAGCTCGTCGGCGGCCTCGGCATGGCCGCGGGGCTCTGCGTGGGACCCGACTACTGCATGGCACAGGCCACCCACGGTTCCGCGCCCGACATCGCCGGCAAAGGAATCGCCAACCCCTTCGCGATGATCACGTCCGCGCAGATGATGCTCTCCTGGCTCGGCGAAAAGAAACGCGACCCGCAGGCCGTCCAGGCCGCGCGGGAAATCCAGGAAGCAGCGGAGGCCGTGCTGGACGATAAGTCCGTCGTTACCCCCGACCTGGACGGCGGAAATGGAGCGGCGATCCGCCGACTGCTTGCTTAATCCGGATGGGCTGTTTTTTCCCATTTTCCGGCTTCCCGAAAAATTAAACGCCAGGCCCGGACGCCTCCTGCGTCCGGGCCCTTTTTGCACCCGTTTTTCATTCTGCCCCGCCTCCCGCGGCGGCCCCTCCCGGCACCGGACGCGGCCGGACGGCATATGCTGGTATGGGCAACTGCCCGATTTGTTTTGGAGGCTTCATCTATGGCTAACAATCGATTCTTGAACCCTATCTTCCCGGAGGAACGGATCTGTAACTGCCGTCCTCCGGTTCCGCCTTGTCCTCCGCCCATCCCGCCCTGTCCTCCTCCGGTTCCGCCCTGCCCGCCGCCCTGTCCCTGCCCGACGGGAATCACCGGGCCCACCGGACCGATCGGACCGCAGGGACCGATTGGGCCGCAGGGCCCCATCGGCGTCACCGGACCCACCGGCGCGACCGGTTCGACCGGGCCCGCCGGACCCACCGGCGCGACCGGCGCGACGGGCGTCGGCATCATAGGCCCCGTCGGACCGACGGGCGCGACGGGCGCGACCGGGCCCACCGGTCCCACGGGCGTCTCCGTCACCGGTTCGACCGGCGCGACCGGCCCCACAGGGCCGACCGGGCCCACGGGCGCGACAGGCGCCACCGGCGCGACGGGCGCTACTGGACTTTCGGTCACCGGCGCGACGGGTCCCACCGGACCGACCGGACCCACCGGGCCGACCGGCCCCACAGGCCCCACCGGAGAAACCGGCGCGGCCGAGAATATCGTCATCCGCAACACCACCACCTCCGAGCCCGGGACCCCGGCCTCGGTCGTGGACGTCACCGGCGGGCCGACGCACGTCCTGGACTTCACCATCCCCCGCGGCGCGACCGGACCCACCGGCGTGACCGGACCCACGGGTCCCACCGGGCCGACCGGCGCAACCGGGGCCACGGGAACCGGGGCTACCGGCGCGACCGGTGCGACCGGAGCGGCGGGAGCCACCGGCGCAACGGGTCCCGCAGGACCCGCCGGACCGACGGGGGCCACGGGAACCGGGGCTACCGGCGCGACCGGGCCCACCGGACCGACCGGTGCATTCCTTTCTGCACAACCGTCTTCCGTGCGGCGTGCTCTCCGGTGATCACGCCCCCCGCTCAACCGCCATGCTCCAGGCCCAGAATCTGTTCATATGGGTCACGGAAACGGAACTGAATTTCCACCCGGCCGTTTGCATGGACATACACCTTATTGACAAGCTCAGCCAGAATGTCCCGATCCAGGGCTTGAAGCTGCCGGGTCCTTTTAAACCGTTCAAGGCGCGAATCGTCCCGCGCCGGTTCTCTTTCACATACGGCTCCTTCCTCTTTCAGCCGGCTGATTTCCTTTTGGAGCGCGTCAACTTCCGACTCGAAGGAGCTCTTATAGTCCAGATACTCCGTCTGCGAGAGCAAACCGTCCTTCATATCGGTATATAAGGATTTCAGATAGCCCTTCCGCTTTTCGAGTTCCTCCGCGCCCTGGCTCAGCAGGGCCTGAAGCCGGTCCTGTCGGCAATCCGGTTTTGAGGCGCGGCCCGCCTCTTCCGCAAGGCCGGCCAGGCCGTCCGCCAGGTCCACCTGCATTTGGACCGCCTTCAAAATGACGCCGCACAGGCGCTGCTCCCGGATCGAGTGGGGCGTACAGCCGTCCTTCGACTGCCGGTTCGTCCGGCAGCAGTAGTAGGCGAGCTCCTTGGATGTTTTCCGGTGCATGGCCTTTTGGCAGTCGGCGCAGAATACAAAGCCGGACAGCAGGTGCAATTCCCCCTGCCGGGGCGGCGTCCGCGTGTTTTTTTGCAGCAGCCGCTGAACGGTCCGAAACGTCTCCCCGTCGATGACCGGCTCGTGCGTGTCTTTGACGACATACCAATCTTCCTCCGGCAGGCTCACACGTTCGTGCACCTTGTACGACCGGACCCTTTGCTTCCCCTGGACCATGTGCCCCAGGTACATTTGATTGCGCAGGATTTCATAGACCGTCCGCTGGGTCCAGAGGGAACTGTGGTATTTGTCATGCGGGTTTTGATACTTGAGGCCCTTCCGCCGTTTGTATTCCGCGGGGCTCGGATAGCCGAGCCCGTTGAGCCTCCTCGTGATCCCCTCCTTGCTGAGGCCTTTGCAGTACCACCTGAAAATTTCCCGCACCACCTCCGCCGCCTCGGGATCGACCACCAGGTGGTTTCTGTCGTCCGGGTCCTTCCCGTAACCGTACGGGGCAAACGCCCCGATAAACTGCCCTTTTTTTCGTTTGACGTCGAAGACGTCACGGACCTTGAGGCTCGTCTCCCGGCAGTGGTTCTCGTTCATCATGCCCTGAAAACCGATGGACAGCATGTTTAAGGTCTCCGGGTGCCGGTAGGTATCGATGAACGGGAGCCGGGTCGAGATAAAGCGCACGTTGTACCGGACCCGCGTCTCCTCCAGAAAACGTGTCTGGTCGGCGCTGTTGCGGAAGGGACGGGACAGGTCCTTTACCAGGACGCAATTGATTTTCCCGCCATAGATGTCTTCCAGCAGCTCCCGGAAGCCGGCGCGCTCGTCCTCGCTCGTCCCGCTGACGCCGTCGTCAACATAGATTTTATGGAGCTTCAGGTCCTCATGGCCGGCAATGTAATCGAGCAGCCACCGGCGCTGGTTGGCGATGCTGTAGCTCTCGTCGTTCCCGTCTTCGCGGGAAAGCCTCAGGTAGATTCCCGTCGGCCATTCCGCCGCCGTTTCCAAATCCTTTTTTTCCACATATCGCCGGGACATAACGCCTCCCCTCTCCCCCGCGCGGCCGCACGCCCAAATACCCGGCCCGCCGTTCAGGGGTCCCCGTGTGCAAGGTAGTGTAAAAGCGCCTCCTTCAGCGTCCTGTTTTCATCGCTGAAGCTGATTTTGACCGGGACGCCGTCCACCAGGAAGCAATAGGGATTGCCCGTCCGCTCGATCAGGCGTTCCAGCCTCCCGGCGGGCGGCCGGGAAGCGTCCGTCCAAACGTCCGCAAGCTCTGCGAGCCCGGAGATCTCCTGGTCCCGAATGTCCGCGCGGCGCATGGCGTCAAGTTCGGCGCGAGTCAATGGCCTTCCCCCCTCTCGCCTAATTGCTATGCCCGGCACGGCCTTTCCTTGCATGTCCCCGCGTATTTGGCGGCACGCCAGAGAAAGGGCCGCTCAACTCTTGCGAGTTGAGCGGCCCTTTTGGATTTGATCCGCCGCCGTCGGAGCATAGGACGGCGCGGCATTTTCCTTCGCCCGGCTACAGGCGGTCGGCCCATCCGCGGCTTCTGTCCACGGCCTTGCGCCATCCGGCGAGCAGCGCGGCCCTGCGGGGTTCCTCCATATCCGGTTCGAACGTGACGTCGCACCGCCAGAGGCTCTTCAGTTCCTCCGTCCCGCTCCACACCCCGACGGCGAGGCCCGCGAGATAGGCCGCGCCGAGCGCGGTGGTCTCCCGGATCATCGGGCGGCGCACCTGCTTATTCAAGATGTCCGCCTGAAACTGCATCAGGAACCGGTCGCGGCTCGCGCCGCCGTCCACGCAGAGCTCGGAGATCCGGCGGCCGGTGTCCCGTTCCATCGCCTCGACCAGCTCCAGGCTCTGGTAGGCGATCGACTCCTGCGCCGCGCGGATCAGATGCTCCCGTTTGGTCCCGCGCGTGATCCCCATGATGCAGCCGCGCGCATACATATCCCAATAGGGCGCGCCGAGACCGGTGAAGGCCGGCACGAGGTACACCCCGCCGGTGTCCTTCACCTTTTGGGCGTAGTATTCCGCGTCGCAGCTCTCGTTGAAGAAGCGCATCTCGTCCCGCAGCCACTGGATGACCGCGCCGCCGACAAACACGCTGCCCTCCAGCGCGTACTGGACCTTTCCGCCCAGCCCGACCGCGATCGTCGTCAGCAGTCCGTTTTTGCTCTCGCAGGCGGTCTCCCCCGTGTTCATCAGCAGGAAGCAGCCGGTCCCGTAGGTGTTTTTGGCGTCCCCCGCTTCAAAGCAGCCCTGCCCGAACAGCGCCGCCTGCTGGTCGCCCGCGATGCCGGCGATCGGGATCTTCGTCCCCTGGAGCACGGTATACCCGTAAACCTCGCTGGAGCCGCAGACCCGCGGCATCATCGCGCGCGGGATGTCGAGCGCCTCCAGCAGGGCGTCGTCCCAGTCGAGCGTGTGGATGTTATAGAGCATCGTGCGGGAGGCGTTGGTATAGTCGGTCACATGGACCGTCTTGTCGGTCAGCCTCCAGATCAGCCAGCTGTCGACCGTCCCGAACAGGATCTCCCCCCGCTCGGCGCGCTCGCGCGCGCCCGGCACGTGGTCAAGGATCCATTTGATCTTTGTCCCGGAAAAATAGGCGTCGGGAATGAGCCCGGTTTTTTCCCGTATGGTCTCCCCGAGGCCCCGGTCCAGCAGCTCCCCGATCATGTCCGCCGTGCGGCGGCACTGCCAGACGATCGCGTTGTAGATCGGCCTGCCGGTGTCCCGCTCCCACAGGATGGTCGTCTCCCGCTGGTTGGTGACGCCGATCGCCGCGATGTCCCGCACGTCGACGTCGTTTTGGGTGATGACCTCGCTCATCACCGCGTACTGCGACGCGTAGATCTCCATCGGGTCATGCTCCACCCAGCCCTGGCGGGGATAATACTGGGTGAACTCCTTCTGGGCGAGCCCGACGATGTTCTGCTCGGCGTCAAAGAGGATCGCCCGCGAGCTGGTGGTCCCCTGGTCGAGGGACAAAATATAGCGGCTCATGCGATCTCCTCCCTGCCGGCGGCGGACGGCCGCGCGGATTCCAGCGGGCGGGCGGGCAGGCTGCGCGTCGCCACAATGTTCACGCCCGTCCCGCAGACGTTGCGCACGACCACCTGCCCCAGCGAAACGGGGGCCTTCAGCCGTATGCCGTCGAGAAGCGCCATCGCTTCAAACAGCTTCCCTTTGGGGAGCGGGCCGTCGGTCTTGACCGGGCAGCGCGGGTGCGCGTCGCCCGAGACGCAGACGGTGGAGGTCAGCACGCGCGTGGGGTTGGTCAGCTCCGCGCGCCCGTATTCCGCGCCGCGCGGGCAGGCGTTTCCGGTCACGGTGAAGCCGTTTTCCTCATCCACGCGCAGGCGGCAGCCCTTCGGACAGACAATGCAGGTCAGCTCTTTCATGTTTGCGCCTCCTTGATCGATACCGTCAAATCCTTCCCGGCCGCCCTTTCCAGCAGCTGTCTGGGAAGCGTGATCCGCTCCATTTCGCCGGGGGCCAGCCGTTCGCGGGGGAACCCGGCGATTCGATTTCCGTCCGCGTCGACCTCGACCGTGCTGGCCCCGCAGACCCGGTTCACCCGGAAAAACAGCTCGGTGCGCTCCCCCGCCGCGTCCATCCGGATGCGCTGCGGCACCGTATAGCTCACCCCGCCGCCCGCGCGGACCTCGGTGACGCTCCCCCCGGCGCGCGCGCCCTTCCTGACATACGCGGCGGCCGCCGCGCCCGCGCGCTGCCCCTCCGCCGTGACAAAGTCGACCAGGTCGTGCACATGTACCACGTTGCCGCAGGCGAACACGCCGGGCATCGAGGTCTCCATGTTCTCATAGACCACCGCCCCGTTCGTCCTGCGGTCAATTTCGATCCCAGCGCGCCGGGTCAGCTCGTTTTCGGGGATGAGGCCCACCGAAAGCAGGATCGTGTCGCAGTCGAAGGTCATTTCCGTCCCCGGGACGGGTCTGCGGTCTTCGTCCACCCGCGCGACCACCGCGCGCTCCACCCGCCTGCCGCCCTGGATGTCGACAATCGTGTGGGAGAGGTAGAGCGGGATGTCGTAATCGTGCAGGCACTGGACGATGTTGCGGGTAAGCCCGCCCGAATAGGGCATCAGCTCGACGCAGGCCAGCACCTTCGCGCCCTCGAGCGTCATACGGCGCGCCATGATCAGCCCGATGTCCCCTGAGCCGAGGATCAGCACCCGCCTGCCCACCATATAGCCCTCGATGTTCAAATAGCGCTGCGCCGTACCCGCCGTGAATATGCCCGCCGGGCGGGTGCCGGGGATCGCCACCGCGCCGCGGGTGCGCTCCCGGCATCCCATCGCCAGGACCACCGCCTTCGCCTCGAGGACGCGGTAGCCGTCCGCCCTGCTGACGGTGTGCACCCTGCGGTCGGGCGTGATCTCAAGCACCATGGTGTCCGAGCGCACCTCGATTCGCGTGTCCCGCAGCATCTCGACAAACCGCTGGGCGTATTCCGGCCCGGTCAGCTCCTCCTTGAAGTAATGAAGCCCGAACCCGTTGTGGATGCACTGGTTCAGAATTCCGCCGAGCTCGCGGTCGCGCTCGAGGATCAGGACCCTTTCGAGCCCCTCCCGGTATGCCTGCACCGCGGCCGCCAGCCCGGCCGGGCCGCCGCCGATCACCACCAGATCATACAAGGCCCGCACCCCCCATCTTGGTTTTTCCCGTTATAATATAGGACCCCACGCGGTCCTGCAAGATCTCCTCCGGAGGGAGCCCCCGCTCCCTCGCCAGCAGCTCGAAGACCCTCGGCCCGCAGAAGCCGCCCTGGCAGCGGCCCATCCCCGCGTTGCAGCGCCGCTTGACCCCGTCCACCGAGCAGGGAGGGATCGGGCCGCGCAGCGCGTCGAGGATCTCGCCCTCGGTGATGGTCTCGCAGCGGCAGATCACCCTGCCGTAAGCCGGGTTCTCCTCCGCCAGCCGCGCCTTCTCCTCGCAGGGCAGCTCCTTGAAGCGCACCCTGCGGCGGGTGTCGATAAAGAAATCCTTTTTGACGAGCCGCAGGCCGCAGCCCTCCAGCAGCTCCGCCGCCATGCGCGCGATCGCGGGCGCAGCGGAAAGGCCGGGGGATTTGATCCCCGCGATGTCGATCAGGCCGGGGGCGTCCGCCGCCTCCGCGATGATAAAGTCGTCGGCGCCGTCCGCCGCCGCGCGCACCCCGGCAAAATTGCGGATCGATTCCCGGAAGTTGATGGAGGGCACCGATTTGCGCGCAAGGCGCATGACCTCTTCCAGCCCCCCGGCGGTCGTCGCGGTATCGTCCCGTTCCCTGGGGGGCTCGTTGTTGGGCCCCACGATCAGATTGCCGTGCACCGTGGGTGCCACCAGCGTCCCCTTGCCCGCCCTGGTCGGGCATTGGAAGACGACATGGCTGACCCGCTCCCCCTCGCTTTTGTCGAGCAGGTAGTATTCCCCCCGGTCGGGGTGGATGCGGAAGGCCGGCGCGGCGGCCATGTTGTGCACCTCGTCGCTGTAAAGGCCCGCCGCGTTCAGGACATACCGCGCCCAAAAGCGCCCGGTCTCCGTGTCCAGTTCAAAGCCGCCCTTGCAGCGCCGGATCGCCGTCACGCCCGCGTTCAGGTGAAGCGAAACACCATTGCGCACGGCGGTCTCGGCCAGCGCGAGGGCGTATTCCCAGGGATTTACAATCGCCGCGGTCGGCGCGTAGAGCGCGCCCACCACCTCGGGGGACAGGTTCGGTTCGAGGTTTCTTACCTGCGCGGCATCGAGCAGTGACAGGCCGGGGACGCCGTTTTCCACGCCGCGCGAATAGAGCGTCCGCAGCAATCCGGCGTCCTCCCCGGAAAAAGCCGCCACGAGCGAGCCGCATTGGCGGTAGGGAACGTCCAGCTTCCGGCAGAGCTCCTCCGCGAGACGGACCCCCTCTACGTTGAGCCGCGCCATCAGGGTGCCCGGAGGCGGGTCGTATCCCGCGTGCAGGATGGCGCTGTTCGCCTTTGTGGTGCCGCAGGCCACGTCGTTTTCCCGCTCGAGAACCGCCACGGAAAGCCGGTACCGCGACAGCTCATACGCGCACGCGGCGCCCACGATTCCGCCCCCGATGATTGCAACATCTAACATGGTAAGCTCCTTTCGCCGCTCTACCGGCATAAATTGGTCCCCGGCGCCCGTCCGCGCCGCGGTGCAGAAAAAGAGAGCACGACATCCGGCGCTGTCTCCAGCGCCCTTCTGCCGTACTCTAAAACTCTTGCAGCATTTCTTCTTTTCAGGCCGGGACGGCCCGCTACAGGAACCAGATCGCCCTCTGGGTGGAGGAGACCGAGACCGCCCCGGCGGCCAGCGCGTTGATCACATCCTCCTTGTCGCTGATCAGCCCGCCGGCGATGATCGGCTTGTCGGTGGTTGCCGCGATCTTGCGGATCACCTTGGGCATGACGCCCGGGAGGATCTCCACAGCGTCGGCCTCGGCTGTCGCCAGCTGCCTGCTGATGTTAAAAAGCGCCATGGAATCCAGGACAAAAAACCGCTGCACCGTCAACAGGCCGCAGCCCTTGGCATGCCGCACGAGGGAGTGCTTGGTGGAGATGATGCCGTCGGCGCAGGTATTCTTTGCGATGAAATCCACCACCACGTCCTGCGAGGTGAGGCCGTCCACCAGGTCGATGTGGACGAACGCCAGTTTCCCCGCCTCCTTCAGCTGTGCCACGATCCCGGCGATATTCAGCATATCCCCATAGAGTACAAACGCGATCGAGCAGTCGCTCGTCAGGCAGTTTTGGAGCCCTTCGGGGTTTTTGACCGCGGCGATCACCGGGCTGTCCCGCAGCGCCTCCAAAAATTTCTTCTTTCCGAGCACCTCGGCGCCCTCCTTCCATATGGTACCGGCCCGACGGTCACCCGGCGGCCTCCCGTTTCCCGCCGGAGAACGGCCAGTCGTTGACCACCTTTTCCGCGAAGCCGAAGAGCCGGTCGATCTTCAGCGGCGTGCCGTCGTCCAGCACCGCCGTCCCGGAATAATATCCGAACACCTGGTGCTGCTCCGCCCCGTAACGGATCCCCGCGGGCGCGCTGGAATGGCGGTCGAGCACCGGGTCCATGGTCATCTCAAACCGCCCGTCGGAGGAGCGGAAGGTCCACGGCTTGGAGAAGGCGGTCTCGTCGTCCTGGATGACAAAGTCCACCTCTTCCAGCTTATGCGCCCTGCCGCCGTAAAAGAGCACATTTTCGGTGGCGGCGGAGGTGTCGCCGTACCGGCTGCCGATGTTGAAGCCGAACAGCCTGCCGCCGACCACCCCGCCCGCGCTCCCCCAGCAGGGGGTGCTGTGCTCCGGCCAGACCCCGCGGCCCCAGTCCTGGACGGCAAAGGCGCGCGACGGGTCATAGCGGTAGGAAAGCCCGCCCAGCCGAAACCCGCCGCTCACGCGGATGCAGGGGACCTTGTGGCAGTAGAAGAACAGCCCCGGCTCCTCCGCGAAGGGGAAGGCGTGCTCGCAGATGTCCCCCTCCGGGAACTCGAGCGCCAGCTCCGCCTCGAGCGGGTCCGCGCCGCTGAAATCCTCGAAGCGGACGTTCAGGGCCATTTGCCTGCCGGAATAGCGGTACTCGCCCACTGCGCGTTCGTTTTGGAACCGCACGTCCTCCCACGAAGTGCGCGGCGGGGACAGGACGCTGCTTTCCGCCGGGCAGAAGGCCATCTCGTTGACCTGCCGGTTTTCCCGGTAGTCCATGAAGCTGACCGACAGCCGGTGAAAAGCCCCCATGTTGGCCATCGAAAACCCGAGCCCGTAGTGGTCGTCCCCGGCGAAATAGTAGTGCCATTCCTTGAAGAGCTCCTTCGGGAACCGGATGTTCTCCGGGTTGTAGCGCAGGCGGGGGGCGCGGGACCAGCCCGCCTCCACCAGCGTCCCGTCGGGCTTTAAAAGATCGTGCCGCGTCAAAATTTCGTGCTGCATCTGCTCCTCCCGTCTACCAGCGGTTGACCACTTTTTCCGCGAATCCGAACAGCCGTTCCACCGGGAGCGCGGTCCCGTCGTCCAGGACCGCCCGGCCGGTGAAATACCCGAACACCTGGTGCTGGTCCGAGCCGTATTGGGCGCCCGGAGGCGGGTTGGAGTGGCGGTCCAGGACCGGTGTGAAATCCATCTCGAACCGGTTGTCAGAGGAGGTGAACCTCCACGGCTTCATAAAAGAGGTCTCCCCGTCGGGGATCAGGAAGGACACCTCTTCCAGCTTATGCATCACGCCGTCGTAGACGACCATGTTCTCGGTGGCGGCGGAGGTGTCCCCGAACCCGTAGCCGATGTTGAACCCGAACGGCCTCCCGCCGATCCGGCCGCTGGCGCTTCCCCAGTACCACTGGTTCCGGCGGGGCCAGACCCCGCGCCCCCAGTCCATGACCGAGTAGGCGTCCCACCCGTCGAAATCGTAGTGCAGCCCGCCGAGGGTAAAGCCGCCCGAGACGCGGATGCAGTTGACCTTGTGGTTGTAGTAGAACATCCCCGGCGCGTCCCCGAAGGGGATGACGACGACGGTGGTGTCCCCCCCGGGCATTTCGAGGCGCAGGTCGGCGTCGAGGGTCTCCCCGTCCAGCAGGTTGGGGAAAACGACCTTCAGCCGGGTCTCCCCGCCGTTCCGGAGGTACCGGCTCTCCGCGCCGTTCCAGGAGAAATGCAGCGGGCCGTCCGAGGTCGGCGGCGAGCGCAGGACGCTCTCCTCCGGCGTGCAGAAGGCGGTGTCGTTCGCCTGGATGTTGTTTTGGAAATCCATGAAGTTGACCGACAGGCGGTGCAGGCTGCCGACGCTGGCCGTGGAGAAGCCCAGGCCGTAGCGGTCGTTCCCGGCGAAGTAGTAGTCCCATTCCCGGATCTCCTCCCGCGGGAACCGGATCGCCTCCCGGTTGTAGGCGAGAATCGGCGCGCGGCACCAGCCCGCTTCGATCAGGTTTCCGTCCCCGTCCAGGAGGGGATGGGGTCTCGTAATCTCATGCTGCATGAAGAACCTCCTTCATTCCGCCGCTTTCCCTACATCCCGAGGTAGGCGACCTTGACGTGCTCGTTTTCGAGCAGCTCCTTCCCGGAGCCCTCCATCACCATCCGGCCGTTTTCCATGACGTAGGCGCGGTCGGCGATCCGCAGGGCCTGGCGGGCGTTCTGCTCGACGAGCAGGATGCTGATCCCCTGGGCGTTGAGCCGCTTGATGACCTTGAAGAGGTCGGCGATGATCATCGGCGCGAGCCCGAGGGACATCTCGTCGATCATCATGAGCTTCGGTTCGCTCATCAGCCCGCGCGCGATGCTGATCATCTGCTGCTCGCCGCCGGAAAAGGTGTTGGCCATCCGGTCCTCGTATTTCCGGATCGCGGGGAACATCTGGTAGGCGAAATCCAGATTCTTCTGCACGCGCGCCTTGTCCTTGCGGTAGGGGTAGGCCCCGATCAGCAGATTGTCCCGCGCGGAGAGCTCGGGGAAGAGCTGCCGCCCTTCGGGGACCATGCAGAGGCCCTTGCGCGCGATCAGGCTGGAGGGCAGCCCGGTGATTTTTTCGCCGCAGAAAAGGATCTCCCCGCCCGCGATCGGGTTCATGCCGGAGATGCTGCGCAGCAGGGTCGATTTGCCGGTCCCGTTCGCCCCCACGACGACGACCAGCTCGCCCTCGTCGACATGCAGGCTGACGTCCTGCAAGATTTGCAGGCCGCCCAACGTTACGTCCAGGTTATTGATCGTCAGCAACATCGTAATCCTCTCCCAAATAAGCTTTTATGACGCGTTCGTCCGAGGAAATCACCTGCGGGGAGCCGGAGGCGATGATCTCGCCGTATTCCAGCACATACACCTTTTCGCACAGGCTCATGATGACCCGCAGCACATGCTCCACGATGAACAGCGCGATGCCGAGCTCCCCGTTGACCTTTTTCACCAGCTCGAGCATCATCTCGACCTCGGTGGGGACCAGCCCCGCGAACAGCTCGTCGAGCAGCAGCATCTCGGGCTCGGTGGCCAGCGCCGCCGCGAGCTCCGCCTTTTTGCGCTCGAACATGTTGAGCCGGGGGATCTTGACCTGCTCCTTGCCCTCGAGCCCGACGAAGCGGATCATCTCATGGGCAAACGGCAGCGCGTCCTTCTTGCGCTTGCGGCGCAGGTAGGCGCCCACCAGCACCGACTCCTCCAGCGTCATCCCGGCAAACGACTGCGCCTTCTGGAAGGTGCAGGCGATCCCCGCGCGGCAGACCTCGACCGGCCCGAGTTTGGTGATGTCCCGGTCCTTGAAGCGGATCGTTCCGCTGTCGATCTTGTTGAAGCCGGAGATCGACTTGAACATGGTGGATTTGCCCGCGCCGTTCGGGCCGATCAGCCCGACGATCTGGCCCTTTTCCACCTCGGCGGTGACATTTTTGTTCGCGACCAGCCCGCCGAAAGCGATCGTCGAATTTTCGAGTTTGAAAAACATTTGCAGCAGCTCCTTTCCGGCTCAGGTCGTCGCGCGCTCTTTTTTGGCCGGCGTTTTCTTTTCATCTCTCTGGAAGAAGCTGATGATGCCCGCCGGCTTGAGGAGCGCCATGATAATCAGGACGCCGGCGTAGATCACCACCGAGAAAGGCGCGAACCTGCTCGGCATCATTCCGCGGACCAGTTCGTCGAGCACGATCATCGACGAGCCCAAAACCGGGCCCCACACATATCCCATGCCGCCGACGATGACCACCATGATGATCTTGAGCGAGATCGACGCGTTGAAGACCTCGGTGTTGTTGGACATCAGGTAGAGCGCGTAGAAGGAGCCGGCGAGCGATGCCATCAGGGCGCTGAACACGGTCGCCAGGATCCGCCAGTTCCCGATGTTGGAACCGAGCGCGCGCGCCAGGTCGGGGTTTTCCTTGAGCGCCACGAAGTTGGTGCCGATGCGGCTTCTCCGGATAAACACGTAGAAGAGCATCGAGGCGACCGCGAGGGTGAGGACCATGTAGTACTGCTGGGTCTTGCTGAAGAGGTATTCCCGGGGCATCGAGATGCCCATGCTGCCGCCCGTGAGGTCGATGAGCTGGATCGAGAGGGAATAGACCGTCTGGTGCAGCCCGATGAGGGCCATGGTGAAGTAGAGCCCGGACAGCTTGGAGGCGATCACGCCCACCAGCAGGGCCATCAGGGTGTTGACGACCAGCCCCATGACGACCCCCGCGAACAGGCCCATCCCCAGGCGGTTGGTGGTGATCGTCATGCCGTAGACGCCGAGCCCGAAAAAGAGCGCGTGCGCGATCGAGAAGAGGCCGGACATGCCGGAGAGCAGGTTCCAGGACTCCCCGAGGGTGACGTACATCAGCGTGATGATCGCGATGTTGAGCACCCGCCGGTTGGCCGCCATCGGGAACAGGAGCGCCGCGGCCAAAAGGAGGAGGTACAGGATGACTCTTTTGTCGATTTTATATTTGGACTGTCTCATTGTGACTCCTCCTTTCTAAATGTTGCGCACGGCGTTTTTACGTTTGTTGAAAAGCCCGTAGGGCCGCACGAGCAGCACGACCACAAAGAGGCCGAAGAGCATCGGATCGTGGTAGGCGGTGCCGAGCACGCCGGAGATGAGCGCCGAGAGGACGCCGACCAGCACGCCGGTGATGAAGGCGCCGGTCAGGTTGTTCAGCCCGGCGGTGATGCAGATGACGAAGCCGATCAGCGTGATGTAGTCGCCGAAGTTCGGCTCGACGGTGAACATGGTCATCAGCATCATGCCCGCGACGCCGATCAGGATGAAGCTCAGCGAGAAGGCCAGGTCGAGGGTGCGCTCGCTGTTGATCCCCATCAGCCCGGCGACGTCCCGGTTCTGGACGACGGCGCGGATCGCCCGCCCGGTCCAGGTCTTGTTGAGGAAGAGCTGGAAGCTCACGAGAATCACCCCGGCCATGACGAAGCAGGCGAGCTGGATGATGCCCACGCTGATTTTCGGGGTGAAGTAGATGCGCTTTTCAAAGACGGCCAGGTCCCTCGGATAGGAGGTGAAGAAAAAGAGCACGAGATTCATGATGACGAGCTGAAGGCCCATCGTCGTCAGGATGTTCATGCCCTCGTCGATTCGTTTTAAAAGGGTCTTCCGCATCAGCCAGCCGATCGCAAAGTTGATGACGATGACCCCGAGGGCCGCCAGGATGACCGGCGCGTTGACCATCCGGATGAAGAAGAAGGTCAGGTACATCGAAAGCATGATACATGCGCCGTAGGTAAAGTTGACCATGCGCAGGGAGCCAACCTGGAATGTGAAGGCGCTGGACATCAGCCCGTACATGCCGCCGACGCAGATTCCATTGAGAATGATATTGATATAAGCCGATACGCCCATGTGGTACTCCATTCCGCCGCGCGCGCCGGCTGATGTTCGGGATTTGGGCCGGCCCCCGTCCGCGCGAAGGAATGACAGGGGCCGGTTATGAAGGGCCAAAGGGAAAGCCCCTGCCGCACGAAGGTATGGACAAGGGCTTTCCGGAGGGTTCCCGGGATTACTGCTCCCAGGGGATCACAGGGTCTTTCGTCCGCAGGAAATCGGGATACACCGCATACATGTCCCCGTCCATCCATTCGCTGATGACCATCTGTCCGGCACGGGTGTTGCTGTTGAACTCATCCCATTTGATGCCCCAGTACCAGGGGAGCTTGCCCTCCTCGAAGTCCAGGCTCTTCATCGCCGCGGCGAGCTTGGCGGTGTCGTCCCAGTCCTTCGGATCGACCTTCTTGAGGCACTCGAAATAGACGTTCATGCCGCCGTAGGCCTGCAGGGCGTGCGCGAGGGGCTTGTGCCCGTACTCCGCCTCAAAGTCCTCCTTGAACTTGGTGATGCCGGGGGCCGCGTCCTCGGAGATCGACGGGTTGGTGTACGACTGGGTCAGGATGCCGTTGGTGATCTCGTTGCCGAGGTCGGAGAAGTTGGGGGTGTCGTAGAAGATGCCGCCGGCGAGGATGACCTTCGGCCGGTAGTTGAGCTCGTGGATCTTCTTGAGGAAGAGCGTCCCGTCCGGGGTCCCCTGGATCGGGATCAGGATGTCGTAATCGGTGTTCTGCAGCTTGGTGATGATCGGCATGAAGTCCTTGTTGGTGTCCGGATAGCCCTCGTTGATGACCACCTGGACGCCGTTGGCCTCCGCCGTCTCAAGCATCGGGTTCGCGACGTGCTGAAGCCTCGTGGTGTAGAGCAGCGCGACCTTCAGGTCCTTAGCGTCCTTCCCGAGGAAGGTCTTGCCGATGTCGATGGCCTGCATCATCGCGCCCCTGGAGAAATCGTCGACGTTCGCGCCGCCGCGGAAGAAATAGGTGCTGGGGCCCTGGAGCAGGTCGGCGTCCCACGCAAGCGACAGGTAGAGCGCCTGCATGTCGTCCGCCATCGTGGCGAAGGTGCGGTCCGCGATGCAGCCGTAGCCGCTGATGAAGACGCGCACGCCGTCGTTGTAAAGGCGTTCAAATTCGGAGAGGGTGGCGTCCTGGGTGGGGCCGTCGGCAAAGACCATTTCGATTTTGCGGCCGTTGATCTCGCCCCCGATGTGCTCAAGCGCCATCTCCGCGCCGTACTGGTACTCGTGCCCTCCGAACGCGTTCGGTCCGGTCAGCTGGGTGACCATGCCGATTTTGAGCGGCGGGAGCTCCCCGTCCTCCGCGGAGCCGCCCGCGGCCGGGGGATTCGCAGCGTCGGGCTGCGTCGCTCCCTCGTCGCCGCACCCATAGAACAGCCCTGTCGCCAAGCAGGCGCTCAGCAGTACGGCCAGGATTCTTTTCGCCTTTGACATTTCTTTTCCTCCTTTGTATTGCAGCATTTTCAGCAATAAAAAAAACGAAAAATTTGCAATACCAAAGGTAAGGCAAATTTCTCGTTCTCTTAACTCTCTACGTGAAATTTACTAGTATTCTCTTGTCTTTATCATACTATCCGGTTTTTCCGCCTGCGTCAATCATATTTTGTGATGTTTATTCAATCCCACAAATTGCGAAA
The DNA here is from genome assembly GCF_057433415.1 of Anaerotruncus sp. Lineage (NCBI taxonomy): Bacteria > Bacillati > Bacillota > Clostridia > Eubacteriales > Oscillospiraceae > Anaerotruncus > Anaerotruncus sp. Next base: position 25,578 of record NZ_DBMDHH010000013.1, read on the forward strand.
GAATAATTCGTCAGATTTTGATAGGAAAATTTCCATGTTTATACAAATCCCGGTTGGACGCCGCTGACGCCGATCTCCGTAATACGCTCTTCGCAGCCGCAGGGCCGAAAATGGAATTTATGACCGGCCTTTCCCGGAAAACGGCCGGTTGTGCAGACCGGCCCGCACCCACCGGCGCAACCGGTGCAACCGGAGCTGCCGGCGAACGGGGCGACCAGGGACCCCGGGGCGACCAGGGGCCGGAAGGCCCCGCCGGACCGCAGGGCCCGCAGGGACAGCCGGGCGGCAACGGCGCGACCGGGCCCACCGGGCCGACAGGACCGACGGGCCCCACCGGAGCGACCGGACCCACCGGAGCGACCGGCCCCGCCGGCGAAGCGGGCGCTGTCGGCGCGACGGGTGCGACCGGTGAAACCGGCGCCACCGGTGAAACCGGCGCCACCGGAGAGACCGGAGCCACCGGAGAGACCGGGCCCACGGGCGCGGCCGCGACCATCCGGATCGGCACCGTGACCACCGGCGACCCCGGCACCGAAGCCCAGGTCACCAACTCGGGCTCCGACGAGGACGCCGTCTTCGACTTTGTCATCCCGCGCGGGGAGCCGGGCGGCGGCGGGACCCCCGAGGTGCTGGCCACGGTGGACCCCACCGCCCAATCGACCGCCGCGGGCGGCGCGCTCGCCTTCACCGACAACCCGCTCGTCTCGGGCACCGCGATCTCCCATACCGCGGGCAGCACCGACGTGGTGATCAGCCGGCCCGGCATCTACCAGGCGTCCTTCAGCGGCTCCTTTACGGCCGACGCCGGCACCACGATCCCCACGACCCTGCTGACGACCCTCAACCAGAACGGCGCAGCCGTCACCGGGGGAACGGCCCGGCACACCTTTACCGCCACCGGGGAGACCGCGGAGCTGACCTTCAGCGTCCCCTTCCAGGTGACGGCCACTCCGGTAAACCTCAACGTCGTCGCCAGCGGGGCCGGCTTCACCGGCAGGGACCTGACCCTCACGGTCATCCGCCTCGGCGACTGACCGGCCCTCTCTCCCGCTTTCCGTCTCCGCCCCCGCAGGGCGCAGACGCGGCCCGCGCCGCCCTTTGGGGCGGCGCGGGCTTTTGGTCTTTTCCGGACATACAGAGGCGCGCCGCCCGCGGCTGCGGGCGGCGCGCCGGATCCGGTCTCCCGGACGAAGGGCGGCTGTCAGAAGAGGACCTCTTTGCGCGCGGGGGTCGCCTTGGCGATCAGCTTGCCGCGGTTGTAGGAGTAGAGGACCTCGCTCTTCTTGTTGAGGGCGTTGTAGAAGTTGTCGTTGTTGAGCACGATAAAGCTCGCGGGGTTGCCCTCCCGGATGCCGTAGCTGTCCCCGAGGTGCAGCGCCCGGGCGGCGTTGTAGGTGCAGAACCTGTAGGAGTCCATGATCTGCTGGTAACCCATCAGCTGGCAGACGTGCAGGCCCATGTGGATGACGTCCCGCATGTTGCCGTCGCCGAGCGGATACCACGGGTCGAAGATGTCGTCGTGGCCGAAGGCGACGTTGTTGCCGTTCTCCAGCAGCTCCTTGACGCGGGTGACGCCCCGGCGCTTCGGGTAGGTGTCGAAGCGGCCCTGCAAATGGGTGTTGACCAGCGGGTTGCAGATGAAGTTGATGTCGCTCATCCGCAGCAGGCGGAAGAGCTTGCCGCAGTAGGCGTTGTTGTAGCTGTGCATCGCGGTGGTATGGCTGGCGGTGACCATGTCCTTCATGCCGCTTTCGAGCGCGCGGCAGGCGAGCACCTCGAGGCCCTTGGACTGCTCGTCGTCGATCTCGTCGCAGTGGACGTCGACCAGCTTGCCGTACTTTTCCGCGAGCTTGACGCAGAAGTTGACCGAATCGACCGCGTATTCACGGGTGAATTCAAAGTGCGGGATCGCGCCGACGCAGTCCGCGCCCATCCTGACGGCGTTCTCCATGAGCTGCTCGCCGTTCGGATAGCTCATGATGCCCTCCTGCGGAAAGGCGACGATCTGGATGTCGACGATCCCCTTGAGCTCCTCCTTGAGCTCGAGCATCCCCTCCATCGCGATCAGCGTCGGGTCGGTCACGTCGACGTGGGTGCGCACGAACTGGACGCCGTTGGACGCCTGCATCTGCACCGCGCGGCGGGCGCGGTCCTTGACGTCCTGCTTGGAGAGCTTCTCCTTGCGCTTGGCCCAGCACTCGATCCCCTCGAAGAGGGTGCCCGACATGTTCCACACCGGGTCGCCCGCCGTCAGGCAGGTGTCGAGGTGGACGTGCGGCTCGATAAAGGGCGGGATGGCCAGGCATCCGGTGCAGTCGACGACCTCTTCGCCCGGGTTGGGGGCGAGGTTCGCGGCGATCTTTTCAAACTTCCCGTCGGCGACGCGGATGTCGACCGCCTCGGTCCCGTTTTCCACAAAGATATTTTTGATCAGCATGCGATGATCTCCTTTCGTCACGTGTGTTCTCTTCCAACAGGCCTATGCCTTCTGCTTCGGACGGACGGCCATCTCCCAGATGAGGAAGATCACGGCCGCGACAACGAGCGAGTTGACCGGCTTGATGCCCCAGCTCACAAAGATGCCGATGAGCGCGCCGCCGATGACCGCGAGGATCGCGCCGGGGTTGACCACCGGGTTCTTGACGTCCTCCCTGGAATAGTCGCCGCGGTGCAGGATGTAGTGCAGGATGATGACCGCGCCGACCGGCGGGATCATGCCGGAGAGCAGGTTCAGGTAGCTGACGAAGTTGTTGTTGAGCCACACCGAGAAGACGGTGCCCACCAGTCCGCCGAGCAGGACCATCGGCTTCATCGGGATCTTGGTGATGTTCGAGACGCCGAGGCCCGCGGTATAGAGGGCGTTGTTGTTGGTCGTCCAGATGTTGAGTCCGAGGGTGATGACCGCCGGGATCGCGAGGCCCTGGAGGATGAGGATGTTGAAGATGTCCGCCACGCCGGTGACCGCGCCGCCGACCGCGCCGAAGATCATCATGACCGAGTTGCCCACGAAGAAGGCGACGACCGTCGCGGTGACGGCGACCTTCGGGGTTTTGGAGAAGCGGGTGAAGTTTGGCGTCGCGGTGCCGCCCGAAATGAACGAGCCGACGACGATCGCGATGCCCGCGGCGAGCGTCATCTTGTTCTCCATGCCAAAGACGTTCATGATGCCGCCCGCCTTCTGGATGCCCCAGGTCACCGAATAGACGCCGAGGATGGCAATGAGCGGCACGGCGATCGAGCCGAGGACCGCCAGCGCCTTGATGCCGAGGTAGGCGGTGACCGTCATGACCGCGCCGGTGACGATGACGAGCGCCCACACGGGCAGCTTGCCCTTGGTCAGCTCGGTGACGGGGAGCGCGAACATCGCGACGCCCACGCCGAACCAGCCGATCTGGGTGATGCTGATGATGGCGGAGGGCAAAAACGAGCCCTTTTCACCGAACGAGCGGTGCGCCAGCAGGTCGAGCGAAAGGCCGGTCTTCTGGCCGATGTAGCCGAGGGTGCCGCAGTAGGCGCCCAGGAACGCGTTGCCGACGATCATTGAAATCAGGAACCCGCTCAGCGTCAGCCCGATGCCCAGGTTGCCGCCGGCGGTCATGCTCGGGGTAAAGAAGGTGAAGCCCACCAGCACCACCATCGCCGCCCACATGCCCTGTACCTTTTTCTCCTTGGGTACCGCGCTGAGGGAATACTCGGAATCCTCCGTCTGGACTTTTTTCTCTTTCAGTTCGCTCATCGTTACCTCCCTTTCTGTCTGTGGCACGCACCGGGCGCGCATTGATGTAAGTAGTTTCATTAGCCGCCACCCACACTATATCATAATATTTCTCACATTTCTATTAAATTTTTGTACAAAATATTGCCTTTTTCTTTGGCAAATTATTTGTATAGTCTTTACCCTCCACCCAGACCAGCGCATTATCTGAAACCGATTACAAATACGTTTTTTTGCCCCGGGCCTTCCGGGGGCCTTGCATTTTCCCGAGCGGGTTGGTAAGCTATAGGTAGATGACTGGAGAGGGGGCGGGGGCTTGAATATCAAGGAGATCGCGCGGCAGGCGCAGGTGTCGGTCGCGACCGTCTCGCGGGTGCTCAACCACCCCGAACAGGTCCAGCCGGAGACCCGCGAGCATGTGCTCGCGGTCATGGAGCAGTTCCGCTACACCCCAAACTGGTTCGCGCGCGGGCTCAATCTCGGCCGTACCAACACGGTCGCCCTGCTCGTGCCCACCTTTGAACACGGCATCTATCAACGGGTCGTCACCGGCGTCGAGACGGTCGCCGCCAAAAAGGGCGCGGGCGTCCTGCTCTGCAACACCCACGGCACCGCCGAGGGGGAGGTGGACTCGCTGCGCATGGTGCTCGACCGCAAGGTGGACGGCGTCCTCCTCGGGGCCGCCCGTCTGAGCGCCGCGCAGCTCGATGCCGTCGGCCTGCGGGAGCGCCCCTTCGTGATCATCGGGCGCGGGGATGGATTGGGCGACGTGACCGCCTGCTACATCAACTTCGAGGGCAGCGCCGCCCGGATGACCCAGCACCTCTTTGAGCTGGGCCGCCGCCGGGTCGACCTGCTGCTCGACGAGGATTCCCACTCGAAGAGCGGCGCGATCCTCCAGGGTTACCGTGCGGCCTGCGCGCAGGCGGGCATCCCCGCCGGGCAGATTCACACCGCCGAGGACAGCCTGCGGGGCGGTTTCCTCGCGGCGAGGCGGCTCTTCGCGGCGGGTGGCCTGCCCGACGCGATCTTTGCCTCGAGCGACGAGCTCGCCTTCGGCGTCATAAAGGCGGCGCGCGCCGAGGGGATCGATATCCCCGGGCGGCTCGCGGTGACGGGGTTCAGCGATTCCCCGATGTGCGAGCTGGTCACCCCCGAGCTCACGAGCGTCGAGCAGCCCGCCCACAGGCTGGGCATGGTCGCCGCGCGCCTGCTCTTCGACCTGATCGAGGACGAACAGCTTGCCGACCACGTGCCGCAGCAGGTTGTGCTCCAGCCCAAGCTGAAAATACGCCGTTCCTGCGGCAACGAGAAATATATCTATGAGCTGTTTGAATGAGAGGGGTTGGGTTTTATGTCGTTGTCAGTGCCTTTTCTGGGCAGGCAGCTGAAAAATCCGGTCATTGTGGCGGCCGGTCCCTGGTCGCGCAGCGCGGCCGCCATCCAGCGGTCGGTCGACGCGGGCGCGGCGGCGGTCGTCACCGAAACGATCACGCTGGAGGCGGGCTCGGTCATCCGGCCGCGGCTTTATCTTGACGACGGGCGGCTCTTCAACACCATGCTCTATTCCACCCTCGACCTCGAGCAGTGGGAGCAGGAGATGGACCGGATCGACAAGCGGGACAGCATGCTGATCTGTTCGATCTGGGGGGCTACCCCCTCGGAGACCGCCTATATCGCCTCCAAGGTGGAACGAATGGGCGCCGACGCGGTGGAACTGAGCATCAGCGCCCCCATCGGCACCAAGAACGAGCGGCTCTCCAGCCATTCGGAGCACATCGGCGAGTTTGTCCGCACGATCGTAGCGGCGGTGGATATCCCGGTGATGGTCAAGCTCTCCTACGACGCGAGCATCAACACCGGATTCGTCCGCGCGATCGAGGAGGCGGGCGCCTCCGCGGTCAGCGCGATCGACAGCCTCAAGGGGCTGTCGGGCGTCGACATCGAGCGCCAGCAGGCCGTCATGCCCACCTACGGCGGCTACACCGGCCCCAACATCCGACCCGTGTCGCTGGCGGTCACCGCCACCCTCTCCCAGCTCACCCGCTGCCAGATCTGCGGCATCGGCGGGATCGAGAGCTTTGAGAACGTGCTGGAATTCATCATGCTCGGCGCCAACACCGTCCAGCTCGCCTCCGCGGTCATGCTCAACGGGTACGGCCTCATCACCGAGATCGTCCAAGGGCTCGCGGCGTGGGCCGACGGGCACGGCGGCAGCATCGAACGGCTGCGGGGCGCCGCACTCGGTTCCCTCATTCCCTTTGAGGAGATCCCCGCGCAGCCGCTCGTGAGCGAGCTGCTCTCCCCCTGCGCGCGGGAGGACTGCTCCCTCTGCGCCGACGGCTGTCTCTATGGCGGCGTGCGCCGCGAGGCGGACGGCATCGTCACAGACCCCGCCCGCTGCACCGGCTGCGGGCTGTGCGTCGCGCGCTGCCCCGACAAAAAACTCCGCCTCGTCTGGAAGTGAAAACAGAAGAGAAACCGGCCGCCCGAAGGGGCGGCCTTTTCTGTCCGCTCTCTTGAAAAAAGCGGGTAAAGAATTTTTTATACGGAGATTGCGCCGTCTCTCCAATACCAGAGCCGTTCTGCCGGCTCCGCCTGCGCGCCTTTCCCCGGCGGGGGTTTTAGATTTGCCGCTCAGTGAGCGGCGGAGCCTGCCGGTAGTCGACCGGCGACGGTTTTAGGTTTTCCGCCCAGAGGCCGGAGGGCCTGTCGGTAGTCGACCGACAGCGAGTTCCTTTCTTGCTCGCCCAAGAAAGGAACCAAAGAAGGGCGCGAGGGGCTGCGCCCCTGCGACCCCGCGCCGCCTCCGGTTGGCCTGCGGCCAAAGTCGGCGGCGCCTGTGACACGGATCAACGGACAAGTGTACATCATCCCATCTGCCGCCGCGCCGCGGGCGCAATGCCTCTGCCGGCGAGCCTCCGGAACCGTATCCAGAGTGCCTTCGGGGAGGTACGGCCGCTTTTGTTTTGCTCGCATCTAACGCGGGGAGGCGGAAAACCGGTCGGCTTCGCCGCCCGCGCGCGCAGAGCGCGCGAACGCCCGGTACGGGTGTTGTTTTCCGCCGGGTGGTTTCACCGCACCATCCGTTCTCGCTCATTGGGAGCGCCGAGATTAGCTTGAGCCTTCAGCTAGTGTACCTGTGGGGAGTGCCGGCAGTCTGCGGGTCTTGGCAAGGTACTCCCGGAGATTCCTAAGAACCCGGCGGAGGGTTCTTAGGCGGACTTTTGGTTCCTTTTCGTCCGTCCGAAAAGGAACCCGTGGTGCGCGGCGGAACGCGCTCGTGATTCTTGCCGCTTTTTAAGCGGCAATTCCCGCGATAGCCCCGCCGGGCGCAGCGCGGCAAATCCAAAACCGTCGCCGGGGCGGGTCCCGGCAATCCCCGCCGCCGAAGGCGGCTCTCCTAAAGCGCCCCGAAGGGGCGCGAAAAAAGCCCCGCCGGGTACAGCGCGGCAAACCCAAATTCACAGCTTCTTTACAAAATTATCTATGATTCTACATAACTACAATTTATATTATAGATAATTCATAGCTAAATAAGAGACGGGAGGCGAACGGCGCAATGGAACCTGCGGAGTTTAAAAACCAGGTCTGGGCGCTCATGCGGGACATCACCGACCGGATGAACGGCGTGTTCCATCCGATCATCGACCGCTACGGGCTGACGATCATGCAGATGCGGGTCCTTTTTGAAATCCGCCGGGAGGACGGATGCACGGTCAGCGGGCTGAGCCGGAGGGTGTGCGCGGCGGGGACCAACGTCTCCGCGCTCTGCAAGCGGCTCGAACGCGAGGGCCTGCTTGAACGCTCCCGCGACCCGCGGGACGAGCGGGTGGTGCACATCACGCTGACCGGGGAGGGCCGCCGGACGGTCGACGAGGTCGACGCGCTTGTCACCCGCGCCTTCCCGCTGCTGAACGAGGAGGACGCCGAGGTGATCCTCGACGGCATGCAGAGGCTCAGCCTCCTGCTCCAAAAGCGCGATTCCATTCAAGAGAACCCCTGACCGGAAAGGATGATTCATATGCAGGAACAACCGAAAATCCCGAAAAAACCGCTGTTATATTATGTCGTCATGGTCATGCTGGTCATGATGCTGCTCAACATCTTCGTCTTCCCGCTGCTGCTGCAGCCGCGGGTCACCGAGGTTGATTATGGCACCTTCATGAGCGACGTGGAGGCGGGCAAGGTCACCGAGGCAAATCTCGATGACGGGTACGTCTACTATGCGATCCCCAATGAGAAAAATCCCAAGCAGGCGGATCTCTACATGACCGGACAGATGCCGAACGACACCGGGCTGGTTGACCGCCTCTATGAGAAGGGGGTCAAATTCTCCAACATCGTGCCGGAAAAGGCCTCTCCCCTGATGAGCTTTCTGCTCACCTGGATCCTGCCGCTGGCCATTTTCGCGCTGATCGGGCAGTTCTTCATGCGCTCGATGCAGAAGCGGATGGGCGGCGGAGGCAACGCGATGACCTTCGGCAAGTCCAACGCCAAAATCTATGTGCAGGCCCAGACGGGCAAGACCTTTAAGGACGTGGCGGGCGAGGACGAGGCCAAGGAGGCCCTCACCGAGATCGTCGACTTCCTCCACAACCCCCGCAAATACGCGGAGATCGGCGCAAACCTGCCCAAGGGCGCGCTGCTTGTGGGCCCTCCCGGAACGGGCAAGACGCTGCTCGCCAAGGCGGTCGCCGGCGAGGCGGACGTCCCCTTCTTCTCGATCTCGGGTTCCGAGTTCGTCGAGATGTTCGTGGGCATGGGCGCGGCCAAGGTCCGCGACCTCTTTAAGCAGGCCAATGAAAAAGCCCCCTGCATCGTCTTTATCGACGAGATCGACACGATTGGCAAAAAGCGCGAAAGCGGCGTGATGGGCGGCAACGACGAGCGCGAGCAGACCCTCAACCAGCTGCTCACCGAGATGGACGGCTTCGACGGGCGCAAGGGCGTCGTCATCCTCGCCGCCACCAACCGCCCCGAATCGCTCGACCCGGCGCTGCTGCGCCCCGGCCGCTTCGACCGGCGCATCCCCGTCGAGCTGCCCGACCTCGCGGGCCGCGAGGCGATCCTGCGGGTCCACGCACAGGACGTGCGGACCGAGTCGGACATCGACTGGGGCGTGATCGCCCGCGCGACCGCGGGCGCCTCGGGCGCGGAGCTTGCCAACATCGTCAACGAAGCCGCGCTGCGCGCCGTCAAATATGGCCGCACCCTCGTGAATCAGAGCGACCTTGAGGAATCGGTCGAGGTGGTCATCGCGGGCTACCAGCGCAAAAACGCGGTCATCTCCCCGCGCGAGCGGGAGATCGTCGCCTACCATGAGATCGGGCACGCGCTCGTCGCCGCCAGGCAGACCGACTCCGCGCCGGTCCACAAGATCACCATCGTGCCGCGCACCTCGGGCGCGCTCGGCTACACGATGCAGGTGGACGAGAGCGAACGGGTGCTCATGTCCCGGGAGGAGGCCTTAAACAAGATCGCCACCCTCACGGGCGGGCGCGCGGCGGAGGAGGTCGTCTTCCAGTCGGTCACGAGCGGCGCCTCCAACGACATCGAGCAGGCCACCAGGCTCGCCCGCTCAATGGTCACCCGCTACGGCATGAGCGACGCCTTCGGCATGGTCGCGCTCGAGACGGTCCAGAACCCCTATCTCGGCGGCGACGCGTCGCTCGAGTGTTCCTCCGAGACGGCCGCCCGCGTCGACCAGGAGGTCATGGGCATCATCCGGGAGGCGCACGACAAGGCCGTCAAAATTCTCCGCGACAACGAGCCCAAGCTCCACGAGCTGGCAAAATACCTGCTCGAAAAGGAGACGATTACCGGCGAGGAATTCATGCGGATTCTAAACGCGTGACCCCCGCCCGACTGTGAGGAACCAGACCGATGCGATGGATTTCCAACCTGATCCCGACCCTCGTCTACACGGTGCCCGCCGTGCTCATCGCGATCTCGCTGCACGAGTTCGCGCACGGCTGGGCGTCGTGGAAGCTGGGCGACCCCACCCCCCGGGCGACCGGGAGGCTCTCCCTCAACCCGCTGCGCCACCTCGACCCGATCGGCACCCTCTGCCTGCTGGTCTTCCACTTCGGCTGGGCAAAGCCGGTGATGGTCGACCCGCGCTACTATAAAAACCGCAAAAGGGGCATGGTGCTCACCGCGCTGGCCGGTCCGGGCATGAATTTTCTGATCTCTCTCGTATGCACGCTGGGCATGGGGCTCATCCTCAGGCTCACGGGCGGCTATGTGGGAGCGGTCGTGCGCTACATCTACTACCTGCTCTTCTACACCTCCGCGATCAGCACCGGCCTGGGGCTCTTCAACCTCATCCCGGTGCCGCCGCTCGACGGCTCCAAGGTGCTCGGCGCGGTGCTGCCCGAGGACAAATACTTCGGCTACATGCGCTACGAGCGGTACGGCGCGCTCATCATGATGGTGCTGCTCTTCACCGGCATCCTCGACCGGCCGCTCGCCTTTTTAAGCGACGGCCTGAGCGATTTCTTCTGGCTGATCACGGAGGCGGTCTTCCGCCTCTGAAAAGCCTCGCCGGCCTTCTCGCACCGAGCCGCAGCGAGGCGTGTCGGAGGCCAGCCGCCCAAAGGGCGGCTCTTAGGCCGTAGATAAGGCCGCGGGTGAGAAAATGCCCGGCGTTCCGAATGGAACGCCGGGCATTTTCGAGGGCGGAGCCCTTCGCGTCTTTTCCCGGGAAGCGCGGCGCGGGGCGCTGCCCCGCGGCCCCGCCGCCTTTTAAAAAAGGTGTCGCGAAGCAACAGCCCGAATGGGGTCACCATTTGCCCGCAGGGCAAGTGGCGGCGAAAATTTCAAATCCCGAAACCCTTCAGTGGTTGGCGCGGCGGTAGATCTCGTAGGCGTCGGGCGCGTCAAGCACCCGGAAGGTGCCCACCTTGCGGGTCCCGCCGTACATGCAGTTGACCGCGAGCCGGTGCAGCACTTCGTCCGGCTGCGTCCCGATGCCGAGCTCGCCAAAGCAGGTCGGCATCCCGAGCGAGCGGAAATAGTCCACCGTCGCGTCGATGCCCGCGCGCGCCGCCGTCCGCTCGTCGGCGTTTTCAATGCCCCAGACGTTTTTCGCATAGCGCGCGAACCGCGCCGGGTTCGTCTCCCAGCAGTAGTCCGCCCACGAGCCCCACACCGTTGAAAGGCTCGCGCCGTGCGCCACATCGAACATCGCGGACAGCTCGTGCCCGAGCTGGTGGGGCGCGAAATCCTTGACGCCGCCCAGCCCCGTCAGGTCGTTGTGGGAGAGGCTCCCCGCCCACATGAGCTCGCCCATCGCGTCGTAGTCGTGCGGGTCCCGGACCGCCGCGCGGCCCTTTTCGATCGCCACCCGCAGCACCGATTCGGCGATCTGGTCGGTCAGCTCGTTGCCCAGGATCGGACAGAAATACCGGTCGAGGGTGTGCATCATGATATCCACCACGCCGCACGCCACCTGGTAGACGGGCAGCGTGAAGGTGATCTCCGGATTCATCACCGCAAAGCGGGGCCGCACCAGATCGCTGCCGAGCCCGCGCTTCTCCCCCGTCTCCTCGTCGGTCAGCACCGACGAGCTGCTCGTTTCGCTGCCCGCCGCGGAAATCGTCAGCACGACCCCCACCGGCGCGCAGCCCACGGGGACCGCCTCCCGCGTCCAGAACTTCCAGATGTCCACGCCGGGATTGCCCAGCCCCAGCGCGACCGCCTTGGCCGTGTCGATGACGCTTCCGCCGCCCGCAGCGAGCACGAAATCCGCCCCGAACGCCCGCGCCCGTTCCAGCGCCTCGCGCGCAAAGGCGAGCCGCGGATTGGGCTTGACCCCGCCGAGCGCCTCATGGGCGAGCCCCGCCGCCGCGAGGCTGCCGGTCACCCGGCCGATCAGCCCGCTTTTGACCGCGCTGCCGCCCCCGTAGAGCACCAGCACCCGGCTGCCGCCCAGCTCCTTTACAAGGGAGCCCACCTGCGTCTCCGTCTCTTTCCCGAACACCACGCGCGTCGGGGAGTAGTAGGAAAAGCTCTGCATTGCCAAACCTCCTCAATCAGATATGCCGTCCCTGTCATTGTAGCCGCGTGAAAACGGGATGTCAAGCGGGCCGCGGGGGCGCCAAAGGCGCCGGAAGCGGCCCGGGCGGCGGCGGGGCCGCGCGGCGCGCCCCGTTCGCGGCCGGTTTCCCGAAAGCAAAAAGGCGGGCGCGCGGCACGCAGGCGCCGCCGCCCACCCCGGATCAGCCGCGCCGCCAGGTGGTCGGCATCAGCAGCGCGAGGATCGGGAAAATTTCCAGCCTCCCGATCAGCATGTTGGCGGTGAGCACCAGCTTGCTGAAATCGGAGAAAGCCGAATAGTTGCCCATCGGGCCGACCAGTCCCAGCCCCGGCCCGATGTTGTTCAGGCAGGCGAAGACGGCGGTCACGTTGGTTTCAAAGGAAAAGTTGTCGAACGACACGAGCAGGGCGGAAACCGCGACGATGATGCAGTAGACCGCCATATAGGCGTTGACCCCGTAGAGGGTGCCCTCGTCGAGGATCGAGCCGTCCATCCGCGCGAGCTTGACCGAGCGGGGGTGCAGCATCTTCCACACCTCGTTGCGCACCGACTTGAAGAGGATGATGAGGCGCGCGGTCTTGATGCCGCCGCCCGTCGACCCGGCGCAGGCGCCCAGCACCATGAGCAGCACGAGCAGCGAGCGGGAAAACTCCGGCCAGAGGTTGAAATCCGCCGTGGCAAAGCCGGTGGTCGTCATGATCGACGACACCTGGAAGGCCGCGTGGTGGAGCGCCTCCCGCACGGACGGGTAGAGGTGGGAGATGTTGACCGTCACAAGCGCGATCGACCCGAGCATGATGCCGAGGTAGACCCGCAGCTCCTCATTGAAGAACGCCTTGGCGAACTCCCGGATGAGCAGCAGGTAAAAGATGTTGAAGTTGATGCCGAAGACCGCCATAAAGACGGTGACGACCGTCTGCAGGTAGAAGCTGTATCCCGCCATGCTGTCGTTCTTGACCGCGAAGCCGCCCGTGCCGGCGGTGCCGAACGCGGTGGTCACCGCGTCGAAGAGGGGCATGCCCCCCGCGAGCAGCAGGACGATCTGGAACAGGGTGAGCGCGACATAGATGCCGTAGAGGATCTTCGCCGTCTGGTGCATCTTGGGCACCAGCTTGCCCACCTGCGGGCCGGGGCTCTCGGCGCGCAGCAGATGCAGCGACGCGCCCGAGCCGCGCGTCATCGGCACGATCGCCAGCAGGAAGACGAGCACGCCCATGCCGCCCAGCCAGTGGGTGAAGCTGCGCCAGTAGAGCAGCCCCATCGCCATCGATTCCACCTCGGTCAGGATGCTCGCGCCCGTGGTGGTGAAGCCCGACACCGTCTCGAAGACGGCGTCGACATAGCTTGGGATGCCCCCGCCGAAAAAGAAGGGCAGCGCCCCGAAGAGGGAGACGACCACCCACACGAGGCCCACCGTGACGAACCCCTCCCGCGCGCCGAACGAGCGGTTTTCGGGGCGCTTCCACGACCAGGGCACGCCCACGAGGAGCAGGGCGCCCATCGCGATCAAAAAGCCGGCCGCCGCCGCGTGTTCCCCCTGGTAGAGCGAGATCGCGAGCGCGGGCGCCATGAAGACCGCCTCGAGCCGCAGAATCCGCCCGATGAAATATGCAATAATCCGGTAATTCATTCCGCCATTTCCTCCCGCGCCGCCGTTTACTGCACCGCCGCCAGCCGCTCGGGCGCGTCGGCGAAGATGTCGTTGAGGTCGACGATCATCCGGTCGGCGGTCGTCACGACGATCAGCGTATCCCCCGGCTCGATCGTATCGTCGCCCTTGGGGATGATGATGCGGCCTTTCCGGTTGATGCAGGCGATGAGGATGTCCGGCTTGAGGGTGATCTGAAGGAGGGTCTCCCCGAGGTGCCGGGTCGAGGGGCTTGCGAGGAATTCCAGCGCCTCCACCCGCTCGTCCACGATGCGGTGGAGCGCCAGCACCGAGCCGGTGGTGTTCTGCATCGCGCGCACATAGCGCACGATGTCGTTGGCGCAGAGCAGCTTCGGGCTGATGACGCTGTCGATTCCCTTGTCGCGGATGACCTCGGTATATTCGGTGCGGTTGATCTTGGTGACCACCTTGGGGACGTGCAGGTAGTTGGCGAACATCGAGATGAGCAGGTTCTCCTCGTCGATGTTGGTGAGCGTCACGACCGCGTCGGTCTGCTCAATCCCCTCGGCGCGCAGCACCGCCTGGCTCGAGCCGTCCGCGTGGACGATCTGGGCGCGGGGCAGCAGCTCGGCGAGCTGGTTGCAGCGGTCCTCCGACGTCTCGATGATCTTGACGCCGATGCCCGCCTCCTCCAGTTCCCGCGCGAGGTAGTAGGCGATCCGGCTGCCCCCCACGAGGATGGCGTTGCGCACTTTGATCTTCTCCAGTCCAAGGTGCTTGATGAGCGCCGTCAAATCCTGGGTGGGCGCCGTGACATAGAGCTTGTCCCCCCGCTGGAGCCGGAAGGAGCCGTCGGGGATGTAGACGCGGTCCTCCCGCTCCACGGCGCAGACGAGCACCTTGACCTTCGCGATCTTATACAGCTCGTTCAGCCGCTTGCCGCTGAGGATGCTCCCCTCCCGCAGCACGATCTCGACGATCTCCGCGCGCCCCTTCGCGAAGGAATCGCGCTTCAAAAAGGTCGGGAACTGCAGCAGGCGGAAGATCTCCTTTGCGGAGGCGCGCTCGGGGTTGATCATCATGCTCAGCCCCAGCTCCTCCCGCAGGAAAAAAAGCTGCTCAACATATTCCGGGTTGCGCATCCGCGCGATCGTGTGCTTGCAGCCGAGCTTGCGCGCGATGATGCAGCAGAGCAGGTTCAGCTCGTCCCCCGACGCCGCCGCGATCAGCAGGTCGCTGTTCTGCACGTCCGCCGCCTTCTGCACCCGCAGGCTCGCGCCGTTGCCGTGCACCGCCATGACGTCGAAGATCTCCGCCGACTCGCGCAGCACCTGGCGGTTGTTGTCGATCACCACGATGTCATGCCCTTCCTTGGACAGGCGTTCCGTCAGCGTGCATCCGACTTTTCCGTCGCCTACTATGACAATCTTCATCTTTCCGTTTCGCCCCTACGCAGAGATTCCCGCGGCCGTCACGGCCGCGGGCACCCCATCTTTATAGTATCTTTAGCTTTTCTTAACTTCGCTTTAATGCGATCTTAACACAAATGACAGCGTTCGGCAAGTTTTGCGCGGCTTTTTCCGGTGAAAATTTGCCTCCTGCCAATAAGTGGGACACAGGGGCGGTTTCCCCTCCGGAAAACCGCCCCTGCGGATGTTCCTTTTTTCCTTGTAAAAAGGAACCGAAAAATACGCCTGAAGGAAAAAAGTGTTCCGCGCTTTGCGAAGCGCGACGGGGGGCGCTTTTGAAAAAGCGCCCCCCGGCCCCGAAAACTTTTGTTTTATCAGACACGGCCGCAGCAAAGCGCCGCGACAGGCTTCCTTCCAAAAAAGCCGTTACTTCAACAACCCGCTGCTCTTAATCGCCTCGATCGCCCGGCGCATCTCGGGCTCGTCCTGGACGAGCGCGATGCGCAGATACCCCCGGCCGGAGGGGCCGAAGGCGCTGCCGGGGGTCATGAGCACGCCGGTTTTGGCAAGCAGCTCCTGGGCGAACGCCTGGTCGTCGGTCCGGCCCCCGGGGAGCTTGGCCCAGACGAACATCGTGGCGCGGGACCGCTCGACCGGCCAGCCGATCGCGGTGAGGCCGTCGCAGAGGATGTCGCGCCGGTCCTGGTAGGCGCGGCGGGTCGCGGCGACGCACGACTGGTCGCCGGTGACCGCGGCGATGGCGGCCTTCTGGACGGGCAGAAACATACCGTAATCCATGTTCGACTTGAGGGTGGAGAGCATCGACACGACCTCGCGGTTGCCGATGCAGAAGCCGACCCGCGCGCCCGCCAGCCCGTAGGTCTTGGAGAGGGAGTTGAACTCGACGCCGACCTCCTTCGCGCCCGGAAAGCGCAAAAAGCTGCCGCAGCTCCCGCCGTCGAAGACGAGCTCGCTGTAGGCGTTGTCGTGCAGCACGATGATGCCGTATTTCCGCGCGAACGCGATCAGGTCGAGATAGAAGCTGTCGGGCGCGATGGCGGTGGTGGGGTTGTTCGGATAGGAGACGACCATCAGCTTGGCCGCGCGGGCGACCTCCTCGGGGATCTCCGCAAGGTCGATGATGTAGCCGTTCTCCCGCCGCTGGGGCATGTACCAGAGCTTTGCGCCCGCGATGAGCGGCCCGCCGCCGAAGACGGGATAGCAGGGATCGGGCACGAGCACCGTCTCCCCCTCGTCCACGACCGAAAGCGCGATGTGCGCGAGCCCCTCCTGCGAGCCGAGCAGCGAGACAACCTCACGGCGCGGGTCGACCTCCACGCCGTACCGCCGCCGGTACCACGCCGCCACCGCGTCCTGGAGCTCAGCGGTGTCGCTGATCGCGTAGACGTAGTTGCCCCTGTCCTGCGCGGCGGAGACCAGCGCGTCGATAACGTGCTGCGCGGGCGGGATGTTGGGGGTGCCCACGCTCAGGTCCACCACATGCCTGCCCTGCGCGAGCTGCTCCTTCTTCATGCCCAGCAGCACCGAAAAGATGCCCTCACCGAAACGGTCCATGCGTTTTGCAAATTCCACGTCTCTTTTCCCCTTTTCACGTCCGTATACAGCCTTCATTTTAACATATTCTGGCCGATTTGCAACCCTCAGGACGCCGCCTCCCCGGCGATGACGCCGAGCGTCGCGCCGGGATAGTAGTGCGCGAGGATCTCGTCGAAGGTGGCGCCCTGCCGCGCCAGATAGTCGGCGCCGTACTGGGAGAGCCCCACCCCGTGTCCGTAGCCCCGCACGGTAAAGGTGAAGGACGCGCCGTCGCAGGCGACCGTGAAGTCGGAGGAGCGCAGGCCGAGCAGGCTTCGGAGCTCCTTTCCGTGGATGGCCCGGTCCCCCGCCGTTATGCCGGTGACATAGCCCCCCTCCGAACGTTCGGTCACCTTGAGCCACCCGGCCGGGTCCTCCCCGAGCGAGATGTCCGGCCAGGCGTTTTGCAGCTTTTCCGCCACCTCCTGCACCGGGAACCGTTCGGTCGTCTCATAGTCGGGCGCGAGGGTGTCCCCAAAGCTCTCGACCGGCACGAGGTAGGGCTCGCTGCCCGTCCATACGTTGGAGGCGTCCTCGGTGGTGCCGCTGCTCATCGAGTGGTAGGCCGCCACGATCGGCTCCCCCTCCCAGGTGAGCAGGTAGGGGCACGCCTCGTCCGCCGCGCCGCAGATCGCCTTCCAGTAGGCGTCCGCCAGATCGCCGTACCGCTCGCGGAAGAGCTTTTCGGTCGTATAGCTCTTCCAGCCCTGCGGGTCGGCGGAGAAGTCCGCCCCCTTGAGCGACTCGTCGGGCGCGGCGCGGTTCTGCTCCCGCAGGCGCAGCGCGTAGGTGTGCGCCGCCACCGCCTGCGCCTTGAGCGCCTCGGGGTGGAAGGTCGGCGGCATCTCGGCCGCGAGCGCCCCTCGCACATAGTCCCGCGCGCTCACCTCGAACACCTTCCCCGTCCGATCGTCCAGGATCCGGAAGCCGTCGTCCGCCACCGTCACCGCGGGGGTTGTCCCGGAGGACGCCGCGGGCGCGGACGGGTCCCTTTCGGGCGCGGCCTGTCCCGTCCCGGCGGGCGCGGACGCCTGCGGCACGGATGCATCTTCCCGGGGAGAATACTGCACCATGTCCACATTTCCCACAAGCGCCAAAAGGGGGATCAGAAACATCAAAAGGGCGAATACCAGCCCTGCCGCCACCCTGAACCGCATTGCACTTCCTCCTATTTATGCAAGATTTCTATTTGGAAATTTCATTTTTGCCGCTTTTCGGCGGAAACGTCTATTGACTTTCACACGTTACCGGAATACAATATGAGATAACGCCCACCGGGCATCTGTGTGGAAAGAGGAAAGGAGCGCTCCCGTTATGTACGGCAAAACGCCTGCTGCACCCAATGAGCAGCTCAATCAGGATATTCAATTACTATGCGGCGAGTACGCGCGGTATAACGGTTTCGATGAGGAACTGTGCAACAAATTCGGCGTCAAGCGCGGCCTGCGCAACGCGGACGGCACCGGCGTGGTCGCCGGGATCACGCAGGTCTGCAACGTCCACGGCTACCTGCTCAGCGAGGGGGAAAAGCTGCCGATCGACGGCGAGCTCACCTACCGCGGCTACAGCATCACCGACCTGATCGCGGGCGCGCAGGCCGAAAACCGCTACAGCTGCGAGGAGACCGCCTGGCTGCTGCTGCTCGGCTTCCTGCCCACCGGCGCGCAGCTCAACCGTTTTTCGGAGATCCTCGCGGACAACCGCGAGCTGCCCGAAAACTTCACCGAGGACATGATCATGAAGGTCGCGAGCCCCAACATCATGAACATGCTCGCGCGCTCGGTGCTCGCGCTCTACACCTACGACCCCCGGCCGGACGACTACTCGATCGAAAACGTCATGCGCCAGTCGATCGAGCTGATCGCGCGGATGCCGTCGATCATGGCGGCGGCCTACCAGGTGAAGAAGCGGGTGTACGACGGCCGCTCGATGTATTTACATAATCCCAACCCCGAGTTTTCCACCGCGCAGAACATCCTGCGGATGCTGCGCTCGGACAAACAGTTCACCGAGGAGGAGGCCCACCTGCTCGACCTCTGCCTCACGCTGCACAGCGAACACGGCGGCGGCAACTGCTCCACCTTCGCGGTGCGGGTGCTCACCTCCGCGCAGACCGACACCTACTCGGCCATCGCGGCGGGCATCGGCGCGCTCAAGGGCCCCCGCCACGGCGGCGCGAACCACAAGGTGATCGAGCAGCTCGAATACCTCAAGGCGAACGTCTACGACTGGGACGACGACAACGAGATCCGCGAATACCTGCGCAAGGCCGTCGCCGGGGAGGCGGGCGACCGCTCGGGGCTCATCTACGGGATGGGGCACGCGGTCTACACGAAAAGCGACCCGCGCGCCCGGGTGCTCAAGCAGAACGCGATGAAGCTGGCCAAGGGCACCGATTACGAGGGCGAGTTCCGCCTGCTCGACGCGGTCGAGCGGCTGGCGCCCGACGTGCTGCGGGAAAAGTGGGGCAGCGACCGGATCACCTGCGCCAACGTCGACCTCTATTCGGGGCTTGTCTACCGGATGCTGCGCATCCCCGACGAGCTGCACACCCGCCTCTTCGCAATCGCGCGCACGGCGGGCTGGTGCGCCCATCGGCTGGAGGAGCTCTCGACCGGCAAAAAGATCATCCGCCCCGCCTACAAGTCGATCGTCGGCGCGCATTCCTACGTCCCCCTCGCGCAGCGCGGCTGAACCAGCCGTCAAATTTTCCGGAGCTGAGGCATCCGGTCGATTTTAAGGAGGCAAGGATCATGAACGAAGCAAAACTGGAAAAGCAGAAGCAGAATCTGGTGGAATTGGGCGTCATGGACCCGTCGGACACCCTGGTCGACTATTTGCAGGCGAGCTACGTGGAGCGGCTGGTCGGAAAGATGGGCCCCTGGAAACAGGGGTGGGCCTACTTCACGGAGGAGCGGCTGATCGTTTTGACCGGGCTTCTGGCTGACAACATCGTCGTCCCCTACCGGAACATCCGGGAGCTCGGGAAATGCTCCCAACTCCTCGTCCCGATCGGCATCACGATCACCTACGAGGAGATGGAGACCGGCAAGCTCGTCACCGACAAGATCTCCATGATGAAGCGCGACAAGTGGATCGACTTTATGGCGCAAAAGGCCGGCATCTGATTTTCATCCGGATGGGTCTCATCCGCTCCCCCGGCGCGGCGGCCCATCCAAAATGAGGGAAATACAATACCGCTTGACCGGGACCCGGTCAGGCGGTATAATTATTTAGATATCCATTTTCTGAAAATCAATTCCGGGGGCGCTCGCGCCCCCGTTTCACGGAGGCCGCCATGACGAAAAACCGTCCGCTCTTCTTTTCCCTCGCGGGCTGCGCCGCAGTCTGCCTGATCCTGCGCGTCGTGCTCAAGCTCACCGCGGTCGACCCCGCCACCGGCTTTTACGAGGGCGGCGGCGCGCTCCCCCTCGTTTTCAACATCCTGCTGGGCGTTTCGGTCCTTCTGCTGCTGGCGGCCGGGTACCTCTCCGGGCGGAGGATGCGCGGCGCGTCCGTCACCTTCACCATCCCGCTCCGGGCGCTTTCCATCGCGGCGGGGGCCGCGCTCTTCTGCTGGACGCTGCTGCGGCTGAAGGAGCTTCCCGAAGTCTTTTCCGCCGATTATCCTCTCATGCCCAAGCTGCTCCTCTGCCTCTTCACCCTCCTCTTCCGGCTGGCCCTGCCCTGGATCAGCGCCTTTCTTTTCTTCCGGGTCGCGGGCGCCGGGCCCTTCACGATCCCCTGCGAATTCCGCGCTTTTACGGCCGAGCCCGACCCCCGGCTTCCGCAAAACGGCTTCGACCTCGAGGGCGGGCTGCACACCCTGCGGATGAACGGCTGGCTGATGCTGCTGCCGCTCGTGTGGGAGATCGGCGAGCTGCTCAGCTCCTTTATGGCCTACACCGCGCTGCGCAACGTCTCCGACCAGATGCTCACGATCGTCATGCTGATCCTGATGGCCCCCTTCCTGCTCGCGCACGCGCGCATCCTGTCGGGCGTCGGCGCCGAAAAGGGCGTGCGCCAGCTCCTCTTCTTCGGGCCCGCCTTCGCCCTCTTCGCGATCGCCGTGCCGGGCGGCATGATCGCGGCCGCGCTCGCCGGGAAGACCGTCGCGCTCGGGCTTTCCCCCGCGGCCGCCGTCTTCTACTTCCTCTCGGGGCTCTACGCGGCGGCCCTCTGCCTCTCCCTCAGGCGCTCCGGCCGGTGATCTGCTCACGCCAAAAAAGCCCCGTTCCGCTTTCGCGGAACGGGGCTTTTCTCATCTCTTTGATTACGCGGCGGGCTGGGCGGCCGAATCGGCCTGCACCTGCTGGCCGTACTCGGGGAGCAGCTCGGAGGGCAGGTCGCGGATCGCCGTGAGCTGGTAGTGGTCCTTGACCTTTTTCAGCTCGTAGATCATGTATTTGTCCGCCTCCGGCTTGCCGTCCTTGTCGGCGGTGGCCTGGGTCCAGGCGGTCGTCGGCTGGAGGTAGCCCACCGTCAGCGTGTAGACGTCCCCCTTCTTGACCACCCGCTCGACGCTCGGCGTGTACATGCCCACTTGTCCGGTGACCGGCACGTAGTAGGTCCTGGTCTCCTCGTCGTAGACGTAGTTGTCGACGTAGTTGATCGTAAAGGTCTGGTGCTCCAGCTTCACGTCGGGGCCGTAGAGCCGGGCGCACGCCACGTCCACGTCGGACGCGGGCACCATGACGCGCTCGAGCGGGTCCTCCTGGTAGCTGGCGCGCTTTTCCCCGAGCATCGCGCTCCACAGCGACGACTGCAGCAGGAAGAGGGGGTTCACGTCGGAGGGGGACTCGAAAGGCAGCGGGTCGAACATCAGCACCGGCGTGATGATCTGCTCGAACTTCTGTTTTTCGCGGGTGTTGTCGAGCAGGCTCTGGGTGAAGCGCACGCAGAAGATGCCCACCGCGACGAGCCCCACCGCCGCCAGGAAGAGGAAGATCCCCCCGACCGGCGCGGCATATTTATTTTTCCGGTAGTGAAGCCCTTCGGCGGGGTCCCGCCGCGGGGCCTGATTCGTTTTCTCCATGCCAGTGTCCTTTCCGCGGTCCGTCAGCGGGTCTGGCCGCTGCCGGTCACGATGTATTTGCAGGAGCAGAGCTCATTGAGGCCCATCGGCCCGCGCGCGTGCAGCTTCTGGGTGGAGATGCCGATCTCCGCGCCGAAGCCGAACTCCCCGCCGTCGGTAAAGCGGGTGGACGCGTTGACGTAGACGGCCGCCGCGTCGATGCGCGAGGTGAACTCCTGCGCGTGCGAATAAGTTTCGGTGAGGATCGCCTCCGAATGCCCGGTGGTGTACCGCTGGATGTGTTCGATCGCCTCGTCGAGGCTGTCGACCACCCGCAGCGCGAGGATATAGTCGTCAAACTCGGTGTCGTAGTCCTCCTCGGCGGCGGGGACGACGCCGGGGATGAGGGCGGCCGTGCGCGCGCAGCCGCGCAGCTCGACATGGTGGACGTCGAGCGCCTCCTTGAGCCTCGGCAAAAACGCCGCCGCGATCTCCCGGTGCACGAGCACCGTCTCCACCGCGTTGCAGACGGACGGGCGGGAGGTCTTGGCGTTGTCGCAGACGCGCACCGCCATCTCCAAATCGGCCGAGTCGTCCACATAGATGTGGCAGTTGCCCGCGCCCGTCTCGATGACGGGGACGCTCGCGCCCTTGACGACCGCCTGGATGAGCCCCTTGCCGCCGCGCGGGATGAGCGCGTCGAGGTAGCCGTCGAGGGTCATCAGGTCGCCCGCGGAGGCGCGGGAGGTGTCGGTGACGAGCTGGATGCCGTCGCGCGGGAGCCCCGCGCCCTCGAGCGCGCCGCACATGATCTCGGCGAACGCGGTGTTCGACCGGATGGCCTCCTTGCCGCCCCGCAGGATGCAGGCGTTGGCCGATTTGAGGCAGAGGCAGGCCGCGTCGACGGTGACGTTGGGGCGCGCCTCGTAGATCATGCCGACCACGCCGAGCGGCACCCGCACCTTTTCGATCTTGAGCCCGTTGGGGCGGCTGCCGCCGCCGATGATCTGCCCGACCGGGTCGGGCAGCTTCACGAGGTCGCGCACCGCCTCCGCGATGTCCGAAATGCGCGCCGGAGTCAGCCGCAGGCGGTCCTGCATCGACGCGATCATGCCGTTTTCCTTTGCCGCCGCGAGGTCCTTTTCATTCTCGGCCAGCACCGCCGCCGCGTTCGCCTCGAGCGCCGCGGCGATCGCGGTAAGGGCCGCGTTCCGCTGCCCCGTGGTCGTGCACGCGAGCACGCGGGACGCCGCGCGGGCGCGTTTTCCGGTTTCGGTCAGGCTGTTCATCTGCGCCGCCTCCTTTTGATGGGGGTGTCTATTTCGCCGCGGGGAAGTAGGTCCCGATCTCCGCGTTTTCAAACAGGTCGTAGAGCTTTTTCGGCTGCGCGCCGTTCATGATGACCATGTCGATGCCCGCCGCCGTCGCGAGCCCGGCGGCGTGGAGCTTGGTGATCATGCCGCCGGTGCCGCGCGCGCTGCCCGCGCCCGCGGCGCACGCCTCGATCTCGGGCGTGATCTCGTCCACCTCGTGCAGCAGCTTCGCGCCGGGGTTTTCGCGCGGGTCGCCGTCGTAGAGGCCGTCGATGTCGCTCAAAATAACCAGCAGGTCCGCGCCCGCCAGCTCCGCCACCGTCGCCGAGAGGGTGTCGTTGTCGCCGAAGGTGGCCGCGTGCTCGATCTCCTCCGTGCAAACCGTGTCGTTCTCGTTGACGATCGGGATCGTGCCCAGGCCGAGCAGCCGCTCGAACGTGTTCTGGACGTTGCGCTTGCGCATCGGGTCGTCGACCACGTCGCGGGTCAGCAGGACCTGCGACGTGACGTGGTTATATTCGGAAAAGTGCTTGTCGTAGATGTACATCAGCTCGCACTGCCCGATGGCGGCCACCGCCTGCTTGCCGGGCATGTCGGCGGGCTTCTCATGCAGCCCGAGCTTGCCGACCCCCACGGCCATGGCGCCGGAGGAGACGAGCACGACCTGCCGGCCGCTGTTCTCGATGTCGGCGAGCACCTTCACGAGCTGCTCCACCCGCCGGATGTTGAGAAGCCCGCTCTCGTGGGTGAGGGTGGACGATCCGACCTTCACCACGACCCGCCTGGCCTTTGAAAAATCCCTCATATTCATCTGCTCCCCGTCCCGCGAAGCGGGAACAATATTATTCGTCTTTCTTTTTGTCCGCCCGCCGCCCCTCGCCGGGGCCGGGCTCCTCCTCGAGGGTCGGGATCCGCTCGACGCGCAGCGAAAGGATCCGCTGCTCCTCCACCTCGGACACGGTGACCACCAGGTCGCGGTAGCCGTACTGCTCGCCCGCCTCGGGGATGTGGCCGAGCATCTCCATCGCCCAGCCGCCCGCGGTATTGTAATCGCTCTCAAAGCTCCGGTCGTCCTCGCCGAGCTCCTCGAGCATCTCAAAGACGTTCATGTCGCCGCTCACGATATAGGTGCCGCGGCCGACCTGCACGAAGTCGTCCCGCACCTCGTCCGACTCGTCCCAGATGTCGCCGACGAGCTGTTCGAGCACGTCCTCCATCGTGACGATGCCCATCGTGCCGCCGTAATCGTCGGTGACGACCGCCAGGTGCAGCTTTTTCGCCTTGAACTCGGCGAGCAGGGTGGAGATCCGCATCGTCTTGTGCACGAAGACGCAGTCGGTCACGAGGTGGGAAAGGCGGGTGTCGGTCTTCTGCACGACCGCCTTGAGCAGGTCGCGCACCTGCAAAACGCCGATGATGTTGTCGACGGTGCCCCGGTAGACGGGGATGCGGGAGAAGTGCGCGCCGAGCACCACCTCGAGCGCCTCGTCGAGCGGGTCCTCGACGTCGATCGTGACGAGGTCGACGCGCGGGGTCAGGATCTCCTGCACGGTGATCTCGTCAAAGTCGAGGGCCGACTGCACGAGATCGCTCTCCTGCTCCTCGAGCACGCCCTCCTGCTCGATCGATTCGACGATGTATTTGAGCTCCTCCTCGGTAACGGAGGGCTGCGCCTCCGCGCCCTTCAAAAGGCGCAGGGCAAGCTCCTTGATCTTGACGAAGAAGAAGACCACGGGGGTCAGCAGCTTGATGAAGAACTGGAGCAGGCCGCCCGTCTTCATGGCGATCGACTCGCTGTTCTCCTTCGCCAGCGTTTTCGGCAGGATTTCTCCAAAGATCAGTACCAGGATGGTCATCACCGTTGTGGCGATCGCCGCGCCCGAGGCGCCGAAGACCGCCGTCGCGATCACCGTGGCAATCGACGCGCTCGCCATGTTGACGACGTTGTTGCCCACCAGGATGGTCGAGAGCAGGCGGTCGAAGTCGTCCACGACCGCGAGCGCCCGTTTCGCTTTTTTGTTTCCGCCGTCCGCGTAGTTCTTCATGCGGATCTTGTTGAGGGACGAATAGGCCGTCTCACTCGCGGAGAAAAAGGCGGAGAAGCAAAGCAGTACCACCAAAACCAGGTATAATATGCCGCTTGTACTGTCCAAGAAAAAACCAACCTCCATATTGTCGTTAGAATTTTGTACGGGTGTACAGATGCTATCATAGCAAATATCCCGCCCGATAACAATTGATTATAGCATATATTCACCGAAAATTCAATTTTTCCAGGGGGTCTTTTGCAAAAGGCCCCTGGAAGCCCCTCCCGGGGAACTTTTAAAAAAGTTCCCCCGGACCCCCCTCAAAACTTTTGATTCAGGCCGGCCGCGCCCCCCCGCCGCGTACGCGCCCCGTGAGACAAACGTTTTCGCCCGCCCGCTCAAAGTTTTCGCCCGCCTTTTTCAAAAGGCGGCGGGGTCAAGGGGCGGAGCCCCTTGCCGCGCTTCGCAAAGCGCGGCAGCTTATCCTGAGAAGCGCTTTTTTTGGTTCTTTTTTTCAAGAAAAAAAAGAACGGGCCCGCCGGAAGGCGGGCCCGTGAAACTGGTCTTTTACTGCTGCTTGGCGGCATTCTTTTTGGCCTCCATGGCGATGAGCGCGTCGCGGCGGGAGAGGTTGATGCGGCCCTGCTGGTCGATCTCGGTGACCTTGACGATGACCTCGTCGCCGGGGGCGACGACGTCCTCGACCTTCTCGACGCGGCCCATATCGAGCTTGGAGATGTGCACGAGGCCCTCCTTGCCGGGGGCGAGCTCGACGAAGGCGCCGAAGTTCATCAGGCGGGTGACCTTGCCCTTGTAGATCGCGCCGACCTCAGGGTCGTTGACGATCGTCTCGATGATCGAGACGGCGCGGCGGATGCCGTCCGCGTCGACCGACGAGACCACGACGGTGCCGTCGTCGTCGATGTCGATCTTGACGCCGCAGTCGGCGGAGATCTTCTGGATGACCTTGCCGCCCGAACCGATGACCTCGCGGATCTTGTCGGGGTTGATGTGGATGCTCTTCACCTTGGGCGCGTACTTGGAGAGCTCCTCACGCGGCGCGGGGATGGCCGGCAGCATGATGTCGTTCAGGATATACATGCGCGCCTGGTAGGTCTTCTCGAACGCCTCTTTGATCATGTCGTAGTTGAGGCCCTTGATCTTGAGGTCCATCTGGATGGCGGTGATGCCCTTTTCGGTGCCGCCGACCTTGAAGTCCATGTCGCCGAAGAAGTCCTCGAGCCCCTGGATGTCGACCATCGTCATCCAGCGGTCGCCCTCGGTAATCAGTCCGCAGGAGATGCCCGCGACGGGGCGCTTGATCGGCACGCCCGCGTCCATCAGCGCCAGCGTGGAGCCGCAGATGGAGCCCTGCGAGGTGGAGCCGTTGGAGGAGAGCACCTCGGAGACGAGGCGGATGGTGTAGGGGAACTCCTCAAGCGACGGAATCATCGGCTCGAGGGCGCGCTCGGCGAGCGCGCCGTGACCGATCTCGCGGCGGCCGGGGCCGCGGCTGGGCTTGGTTTCGCCCGTCGAATAGGAGGGGAAGTTGTAGTGGTGGATGTAGCGCTTCTGGTCCTGGTCGTCGATGCCGTCGAGCTTCTGGGCCTCGCTGACGGTGCCGAGCGTGCAGATGGTCAGCACCTGGGTCTGGCCGCGGGTGAACATGCCGGAGCCGTGGACGCGGGGCAGCAGGCCGACCTCGGCGGCCAGCGGGCGGATCTCGTCCATCTTGCGGCCGTCGACGCGCTTCTGCTCGTCGAGCAGCCAGCGGCGGACGACGAATTTCTGGAGCTGGTAGAACGCCTCGTCGATCTGGGCGGCGTTGGACTTCTCCTCGTCGTCGAACTGCGCGTGGACGCGCTCCTCGACGGGGGCGAGGCGCTCGTCGCGCACGCTCTTGTCGTCGGTGTCGAGCGCGGCGCGCACGTCCTCGATGGCGAACTCCTTGACCGCCTCGAAGAGGTCGGCGGGGACCTTGACCGACTCGAAGGCGAACTTCGGCTTGCCGATCTCGGCCTGGATCTCCTTGATCTTGCGGACCATCTTCTTGATCTCGGTGTGGCCCTGGATGATCGCGTCGAGCATGACGTCGTTGGCGACCTCGTTGGCGCCCGCCTCGATCATGCAGATGACGTCCTCGTCCGCCGCGACGGTCAGATGCAGGTCGCTCTTCGCGCGCTGCTCGGCGGTCGGGCAGACGACGATCTCGCCGTCGACAAGCCCGACGTTGACGCCGGCGATCGGTCCGTTCCAGGGGATATCGGAGATGGTCAGCGCGAGCGAAACGCCGCACATGCCGGCGATCTCGGGCGGGCAGTCGGCGTCGACCGAC
Source organism: Anaerotruncus sp. (assembly GCF_057433415.1). Classification (NCBI taxonomy): domain Bacteria; kingdom Bacillati; phylum Bacillota; class Clostridia; order Eubacteriales; family Oscillospiraceae; genus Anaerotruncus; species Anaerotruncus sp. The sequence goes on from NZ_DBMDHH010000013.1 coordinate 52,637, forward strand.
ATGACGGTCATGACGACCGAGCAGTCGTTGCGCATGTCCTTGGGGAAGAGCGGGCGGATGGGGCGGTCGACGAGGCGGGAATTGAGGATCGCCTTGTCGGAGGGGCGCGCCTCGCGCTTGATGAAGGAGCCGGGGATCTTGCCGACCGAATAGAGCTTCTCCTCGAAGTCGACCGACAGCGGGAAAAAGTCGATGCCCTCGCGGGGCTTCTTGGAGGCGGTGACGTTGCAGAGCACGACCGTCTCGCCCCAGCGCACGAGGATCGACGCGTTGGACAGGCAGCACATCTTGCCCGTTTCAAAGGTCATTTTCTTGCCGCCGTATTCGATTTCGTATACCTTGTAGTTTTCAAACATTGCAGTTCCTCCGTAATCAAAAATATTTTATCTCACGGAGCTGCGTACTTTTTAGCAAGTATTTCAGCGTTCGAGGGGAATTCGAGCGCTCAAGTAACTGCTAAAAGGACGCCCACAGCTCCGTAAAATTCTTCTGGATGATGCATCGAAAGGCAGGCGGACGCTCCGCCTGCCTTTCGTTTATGGCTTACTTGCGCAGGCCCAGCTTGGCAATCAGCGCGCGGTAGCGGTTGATGTCCTTCTTGGCCAGATAGTTGAGCAGGTTTCTCCGCTGGCCGATCATCTTGAAGAGGCCGCGGCGGGAATGATGGTCCTTCTTGTGGGTCTTGAGGTGCTCGGTGAGGTCGGCGATCCTCTTGGTGAGGATGGCAACCTGGACTTCCGGCGAACCGGTGTCGCCCTCATGGGTGGCGTTCTGGAGAATGACTTCCTGTTTTTCTTCCTTGCGGATCATGTTGGGAATCACCTTTCATGTTAAATTTGCCTTGATCTCAGGGACAGGCGGGTGACATCCCGTTCGGCTCTTCGCCCGGGCGTAAAACCCTGTCTCCGTGAAAAAGGTCACATCAATTGTTTATTGTAGCATAGTGTTGACCGAATGTAAAGGGATCATGCCCCTTTATTTTCCGTTTTTTTCGGCAATGTACCGTTCCGCGACGGGCAGGGAGGCCGCCGCGTCCGCCTGAATCTGGCGTTTGAGCTCCTCGACCGACGGGAACTTCCGCTCCCCCCGCAGAAACCGCAGCAGCCGCACCTCGACCGCCTGCCCGTAGAGGTCGCCCGAAAAGCCGATGATGTAGGTCTCCGAGTTGACGGCGGACGCGTTCTCCACCGTCGGGCGCAGCCCGATGTTGGTGACCGCCGGGCGCAGAACCCCGTCCACCCGCGCCGCCGACGCGTAGACCCCGTGGCGCAGCCGCACAAAGTCGGCGGGGAACCGCTGGTTGATCGTCGGGGAGTCGATCGTGCGGCCGAGCCGCTTGCCGTGCACGACGGTGAAGTCGTAGCCGAACGCCCGCCCGAGCAGCTCGCCGGCGGTTTCGACCTCCCCCTCGCCGAGCAGCCGGCGGATGCGGGTGCTGCTCACCCGCTCGCCCCCCCACAGCACGGCCGGGACAACGTCCACCTCGACGCCGCGCGCCGCGCAGAGGGTTTTCAGCATCGGCACGTCCCCTGCGGCGTCCCGCCCGAACCGGAAGTCGTCGCCGCAGCAGACGACCGCCGCACCGAGCCGCCGCACGAGCACCTCGTCGACGAATTCCTCCGGCGGCATGGCGGAAAAATCGGTGAAGTCGGGGGAGAGCAGCAGCCGCACCCCCCATTTCTCGAGCATGTGGAACTTTTTCGTCTCGGTGATGATCTCGCAGTTGTCGCATTTGCGGGCGGGGTGCCCGCTGTGGATCGTAAAGGTGAAGACGCCGGGGGTGAGCCCCGCCTCCCCGGCCCGTTCGACGGCGCGGCCGATCACCGCGGCGTGCCCGATGTGCAGCCCGTCGAAAAAGCCGCAGGCGACGGCCGACCGGCCGGCCGGGGCCGCCTCGGCGATCGTATGAAAGACCCGCAAGGGCTACACCTCCAGCGTAAATAGTTTAACCATCCGGAATTCCCCGTTTTTCACCTCCGCCGTCCCGAGGAAGGTCTCCTCCCCCAGATAGACCGCGAAGGGGCCCTCCCCCCCGGGGCGGGCGACGCGCGCCGGGTCGAGGCGCACGCCGTTTAAAAACATCTTCGCCTGCTTTTCACTGAGGCGCGCCCTGGGCAGCCCCGCGAAGGCCGCGCCCACCGGGAGCAGCGCTTCCGCAAACCGACCCTCCCGCGCGAGATCCCCGGCCTCCCCGATCGTGACGCAGTCGGCGAGCGTGAAGCCCGCCGCCATCGTGCGCCGCAGCCCGGTCATGACCGCGCCGCATCCGAGCGCCTCGCCGATATCGGCCACCAGCGTGCGGATGTAGGTCCCCTTGGAGCAGTGCACGTCGATCCGGCAGGTGTGGGACGCCCCGTCCCACGAGACGAAGTCGAGCGAATGGATGGTGACGGGGCGGGCCTTGCGCTCCACCTCCACCCCCTGCCGCGCGAGCTCGTAAAGGCGTTTGCCCTCCACCCTCAGGGCGGAGTACATGGGCGGCACCTGCATGATCTCCCCCGTGAAACGCGCGGCGGCCTTTCGCACGTCCGCCTCTGAGACCCCCGAAGGGTCCCGCTCACAGAGCACCCTGCCCGTCTCGTCCTGCGTGTCGGTGGTCACGCCGAGCCGGAAATCCGCGAGGTAGCGCTTGTCCTGCCGGGGCAGAATGTCGCACGCCTTGGTCGCGCGGCCGAAAAAAAGCGGAAGCACGCCCGTCGCCATCGGATCGAGCGTCCCCGCGTGGCCGACGCGGCGGGTGCCCGCGATCCCGCGCAGCTTCGCCACCACGTCAAACGATGTAAAGCCTTCCGGCTTGTCTATGCAAAGGATCCCGTTTTGTTCCGCCATATGTCTTCCTGTCCCTTATCCTTCCCTCAAACGGGGGTGAGTTCGGTCCGGAGCTCCTCCACCAGGCGGGCCTTGACCTCCTCGAGCGTCCCCTCGAGGGTGCAGCCCGCCGCGCGGGCATGTCCGCCTCCGCCCAGGCGGGCGCAGACCGCGGACGAGTTCACATGCTCGCTGCTGCGCATCGAGACGCGCCAGCGGCGCTCCGCCTTCTGCTGGAGCATCACCGCGACGTCCACCCCTTCGATCTGCCGCGGGACGGCCGCGATGCCCTCCATGTCCTCCTCGGGCACGCCCGTCTCCGCGATCGCCCGCCGGGTCATGACGGTAATCACCATGCGGTGGTCGTAGTGGTATTCCAGCGTGTCCATGACCCGGCGCTCGAGCTCCATGCGCGCGACCGACTTGGTCTCGAACATCATCTTGTTGATGCGGTAGCTGTCGATGCCGGTGCGCATCATCTCGGCCGCGAGGATGTGGGTGCGGGCGGTCGTGTTGGAGTAGCGGAAGCACCCCGTGTCGGTCGCCAGCCCCGTGTAGATGCACACCGCCATGCGGTAGTCGATCCCCACGCCGAGCTCCTGGATGATGCAGTAGATCGATTCCACCGTGGCGGCGGCGCCGGTGTCGAGCAGCAGGTTTTCCGCGTAGCGGGTGTTGGAGGGGTGGTGGTCGACACAGAGGCCGATCCTCCCCTCATACCGCGGGCGCAGGTCCCCCAGAAGCTGCATGTCCGCGATGTCCACCGCGACCACCAGCTCGGGGGCAAACGCCGGCTGGTCCTCCCCGGTGAAGCCGGGGTACATGAAGCAGTAGCGCGGCGGGAACCCGTCCGGGCATTCGATCCGCGCGGTCTTGCCGAGCGCGCGCAGCGCGCCGAGCAGCGCGAAGCCGCTGCCCAGCGTGTCGCCGTCCGGCTTCTGGTGGCAGAGGATCACGATATGGTCCGCCCCGCGGATGATCGCGGCCGCGCCCGCGGCGTCCACCGGTCTGCTGGTTCCCAATTGCGTCACCTCACTTCTGAAGGTCGTTTAACATCCTGGCGATATCCGCGCTGTGGGCGATCGAATCGTCCGCCACAAAGCTGAACTCGGGGAGCCTGCGCAGCTTGAGCCGGCTGTTCAGCTCGTGCTTGATGAAGCCGGCCGCGCTTGTGAGCCCCTTGACGGCGCTTTTGGCCGCCTCGAGGCCGTCCATCGAGCTGATGTAGACCTTGCAGGAGCTCAGATCCTTCGCAAGGTCGAGCTTTACGATCGACAGCAGCCCCGTGATGCGCGGGTCCTTGAGGGAGCGCATGATGTCGCTCAGCTCCCGTTTGACGTCCTCTTCCGTTCTGGAAGCCCTGTAAGAGCCCATGACGAGCCCTCCTTCCGGTCACTTTCGCGGGGAAGCCCCGCGCTGTTAGGATTCGCGATATTCCTCGATTTCATACGCCTCGAAGATGTCGCCCTCCTTGATGTCGTTGAACTTGTTGAGCCCGGTGCCGCACTCGTAGCCCTTCGCGACCTCCTTGACGTCGTCCTTGAAGCGCTTGAGGGAGGCCAATTTATCGTCGGCGATGATGATGCCGTCGCGCACGACGCGGATCTCCGCGTTGCGGGTGATCTTGCCCTCGAGCACGTAGCAGCCCGCGACGGTGCCCACGCCGGTGATCTTGTAGACCTGGCGGACCTCGGCGCGGCCGAGCTCGACCTCGCGGGTCTTGGGCGTCAGCATGCCCTTGATGGCCGTCTCGACGTCGTTGATGGCGTCGTAGATGATGCGGTAGAACCGCAACTCGACGCCGTCGCGCTCGGCGTTCTCCTTGGCGACGGGGTCGGGACGGACGTTGAAGCCGACGATGATCGCGTTGGACGCGTCGGCGAGCATGACGTCGCTCTCGCTGACCGCGCCGACCGCGCCGTGGATGACCTTGACGCGCACCTCTTCGTTCGAGAGCTTTTCAAGCGACTGCTTGACGGCCTCGACCGAGCCCTGCACGTCGGCCTTGACGATGATGGGCAGCTCCTTGACGTCGCCCTGGGAGATGTGGCTGAAGAGGTTGTCGAGGGTGACCTTCTCGTAGGCGCTGAACTGCGCCTCCTTCTGCTCGTGCTTGCGCTGCTCGACGAGCTCCTTGGCGAGGCGCTCGTCCTCGACGGCGTTGAGCACGTCGCCCGCCTCCGGCACGTCGTCCAGGCCGGTGATCTCCACCGGCGTCGAGGGGCCGGCCTCCTCCACCCGCTCTCCGCGGTCGTTGAGCATGACGCGCACGCGCCCGAAGGTGCTGCCCGCGATGACCGCGTCGCCCGCATGCAGCGTGCCCGTCTGGACGAGGATCGTCGCGACGGGGCCGCGGCCCTTGTCGAGCTTCGCCTCGATGACGGTGCCGCGCGCCATGCGGTCGGGGTTGGCCTTGAGTTCGCTCGTGTCCGCGACGAGCTGGATCATCTCGAGCAGGTCGGGGATGCCGTCGCCGCTCTTGGCCGAGACGGGCATGCAGGGCACGTCGCCGCCCCACGCCTCGGGCACCAGCTCGTATTCGGTCAGCTCCTGCATCACCTTGTCGGGGTTCGCGTGGGGCTTATCCATCTTGTTGATCGCCACGATGATCGAGACGCCCGCCGCCTTGGCGTGGTTGATCGCCTCGACCGTCTGGGGCATGATGCCGTCGTCCGCCGCGACCACGATGACCGCGATGTCGGTGACCTGCGCGCCGCGGGCGCGCATCGAGGTGAACGCCGCGTGTCCGGGGGTGTCGAGGAAGGTGACCGGGCGGTCGTTGACCATGACCTGGTAGGCGCCGATGTGCTGGGTGATGCCGCCGGCCTCCCCCTCGGTCACGTTGGTGTTGCGGATCGCGTCGAGCAGGGAGGTCTTGCCGTGGTCGACGTGGCCCATGACCACGACGATGGGCGGGCGCTCGACGAGGGTGGAGTCGTCGTCCTCGTTCTCCACCTGGAAGAGGCGGTCCTCGATTGTGACGACGACCTCCTTCTCGACCTTCGCGCCGATCTCCATGGCGACCATGGCGGCGGTGTCGTAGTCGATCGTGTCGCTGATCGACGCCATCACGCCGAGCGTCATGAGCCGCTTGATGACCTCGGAGGCGGTCAGGTGCAGCCGCGCGGCCAGCTCGCCCACCGTCATCTCCTCGGGCAGGGCGACCTCGAGGTTCTTGCGGCGCTGGCGCTCCAGCTCCAGGCGGCGCATCTTGGCGTCCTCCCGCTCCTTGCGGGACATGACCGGCTTGCCGCGGCGGCGCTCGGCGCTGCGCTGGGTCAGCTTCTGCTTCTGCGCGGTCATATTCTGGTTGCCCACCTTCTGCTGGGCGAGGGTGTCGTATTTCTCGTTGTAGCGGTCGAGCTCCACCTGCGTGGCGCCCGCGCGCATATCCACCGTCGCGGAGCCGCGCTGGCGCGGCGGCTGGTTCCGGTTGGGCTGCTGCTGCGGCTGCGCCGCCGGGCGGGGCGGCTGCGGGCGGTTCTGCTGGCCGCCCTGGCCCTGCTGGGGCGCCGGGCGTCCCTGCTGCGGGCGGTTCTGGTTAAAGCCGCCCTGCTGGGGCCTGCCGTTCTGCTGCGGCCGGTTCTGGCCCTGGCCGCCCTGCTGCGGACGCCCGTTCTGCTGCGGGCGGTTCTGCTGGCCGCCCTGCTGCTGCGGACGCGCGGGGGCCGCCGCCTGCGGGGCGGGGGCCTTCGGCTGCTGCGCCGCGCGCTGGGCCGCGGCCTGGCGCGCCGCCTCCTGACGGGCGGCCTCCTGGGCCGCGCGCGCCTGCTCGGCGGCCTGCCGGGCGGCTTCCTGCGCGGCTTCCTTCCTGGCGCGCCCCGCCGCAAAGTATTCGTCGAAGCTCTCCACCTGGTTCTGGTTGGTATAGTGGTTGAAGATCACGCTGAGCTCCTGCTCGTTGAGGGCGGTCATGCTCTTGCGCTCCCCCTGGAAATTCGCCGCGAGCAGGTCGACGACCTCCTTGCTCGCAACGCCGAGATCCTTCGCGACCTCGTGGACCCTGTACTTTTCTATCATAGAATCAAATCCTCCTCTTAGTCCGTAGTGACGGTACCTGACGTTCGCAAACCACAGCCGTCACCGCGGAGTTGGAACGCTTTCCCGGGATCTATTGTTCGGCCGTCTCCGCCCCCTCCGGGGGGAGCAGGCCGGCGATCATCTTTGCAAAACCGCCGTCGCACACCGCGAACACGCCGTAACGCTTGCCCGCCGTGGCCCACAGCTCATCCATCGTGCGCGGGATCATCCGCAGGGGGACCTTCCCCTCTTCGCACGCGAACCGCATCTGGCGCACCGTGCGTTCGGCCGCGTCCGACGCGAGCAGCACCAGCCGGGCGCCGCCTTTCATAATCTCTTCCCGTACCACGTCCCCGCCCATTTTGAGCCTGCCCGCCTTGCGGCAGAGGGAGAGGGCCGAGAGCAGCTTATCATTCATCCGGAGGTTCCCCCATTTCTCGCTCGAGGCGCTCGTACACCTCGTCGGGGATTTTACAGTCGAACGCGCGCTCGAGCCGGCGCGCCTTGCGCGCCTTTTTGAGGCAGTCGGGGTTCTGGCAGAGGTAGGCGCCGCGGCCCGATTTTTTCCCCGTCGGGTCGAGCAGGATCTCCCCCTCCGGCGTGCGAACCACCCGCACGAGCTCCTTTTTCGGCCTGTGCTCGGCGCATCCCGAACACATGCGCACCGGCTGTTTTTTCTGTACCATCTTTTCCTCCTTGTCGCGCCCGCGCACACGGGCCGGGGTCGGGAAGTTATTCGCCGTAGAAGCCGCTCTCCGGCTTGATGTCGATCTTCCAGCCGGTCAGCTTGGCGGCGAGGCGGGCGTTCTGGCCCTTGTTGCCGATCGCCAGCGAAAGCTGGTGGTCGGGCACCGTGACCTTGCAGCTCTTGGCCCCCTCGGGGTCGAGCTCGACCCCCAGCACGTCGGCCGGGGAGAGCGCCGCCGCGATGAATTCGGCCGGGTCGGCGGAATATTTGACCACGTCGATCTTTTCCCCGCCCAGCTCGTCGACGATCGCCGACACGCGCTGGCCCTTGGGACCGATGCAGGCGCCCACCGGGTCGACGTTCTCGTCGTTCGACCAGACGGCGATCTTGGTGCGGCTGCCCGCCTCGCGGGAGATCGACTTGACCTCGATCGTGCCGTCGAAGATCTCGGGCACCTCCATCTCGAAGAGGCGCTTGACCAGCCCCGGATGGGTGCGGGAGATCATGATGCGCGGGCCCTTTTCGCCGTTGACCACGTCGACGACGTAGACCTTGACGCGCGAGTTGTCGGGGAACTCCTCGCCGGGGACCTGCTCGCTCTTGGGCAGGATCGCCTCCGACTTGCCGATCTCCAGCGTGACGTTGCCCTTCTTGGGGTCGGTCTTAATGACCGTGGCGGTCACGATGTCGTGCTGGCGGGAGGAATACTCCTCAAAGAGCTGGCCGCGCTCCACCTCGCGGATGCCCTGGCGGATGACGTGCTTGGCGGTCTGGGCCGCGATGCGGCCGAACTGCTTGGTGTCGAGCGGGATCTCCACCACGTCCCCGAGCGTCGCGCCGCTCTGGTATTTGGCGGCCTCCTCCGGGAGGATCTCCTGCGCCGGGTCGAGCACGTCGTCGACCACCGTCTTGCGCATCGCCACATAGAACCGGCCGGTGCCGGGGTCGATCTCCACGACGCTGTCCTCGGACGCGCCCATGTCCCGGCGGATCGCGTTGCCGATCGCGGTCGCGATCTTTTCCGCCAGAAGGCTTCGCGGGATGCCCTTTTCCTTTTCAAGAAGCGCCAGAGCCTCAAAAAATTCGGTGTTGCTCGTTTCCATTTTTCGGTTGCCTCCATCAATGTCGTAATCCGGGCTTTCCCGTTAAAATTCTTCGTACAGCCGCACAAACGCGGTCTCGGCCAGGGTGAAGGCCATCTCCACGTCCCCGTCCAGCTCGACCGAGATCGTCCCATCTTCATGGTATGCGGAAAGGGTCCCGATAAAGTCGCGCTCCCCCTCCACCGGCCGGATGAGCCGCACCAGCACGTCGGAGCCGAGGTACTTCCTGAAATGCCAGTCCTTCGTCAGCCGCCGCTCGACGCCGGGCGAGCCGACCTCCAGCGTATAGCTCTGGGGGATCGGGTCCTTTTCATCCAGCAGGTCGCTCATCGCGCGGGAAAACGCCTCGCATTCGTCGATCGTCACGCCGCCGTCCGCGTCCTTGTCGATAAAGTAGCGCAGGTACCAGCCCGCGCCCTCCTTTTCAAACACGACGTCCCACAGATAGACGCCGATCCCCTCGGCCACCGGCGCGGCCAGTTCCGCGCAGACCGCGGCCGTATTGGGGCGCTTGCCCTTTGGCTGGGTCAACCAAATCCCTCCATACACAAAGGAAAGAGTGAGGTCAACCTCACTCTTTCACAGTTGTTACTATTCTTACAGTAATATACTCTATCACAATTTTTTCCGGATTGCAAGCGGTTATCCCCTTTTTCCTGCGATTTCAGGGGCTTTGCGGCCCTTTCCGGTCCGAAAATCCGCCCTTACCAGCTCTCGGCAAAGGCCGCCGCCTGTTTTTTCGCGCCGCGCAGGATCGCTTCGGGGTCGTTGCCGACGATGTCCAGCCCGTGCGTCCACAGGTAATCGAACCCGTCCACCCCGAACATCGCGCAGATGCCCCGCAGGTAGGAAAGCGCCGTCCCGTACAGCGACAGGTCCTCGTGCGTGAAGTCGCCGCCGCTCGTTGTGATCAGCAGCATCTTCTCCCCCCGGCACAGCCCCCGCAGCCTGCCGTCCGGCTCGGGCGAAAAGGTGATGCCGCTCACGCTCACCCGCTCGATATAGACCTTGAGCAGCGCGGGGAAGCTCAAATCCCAATAGGGCGCGGCGATGACGATCTTGTCCGCCGCCGCGAACTGCCGCGCCAGCTTGAAATAGTCGTCCGCCTGCCCGCCCCGCGCAAGCAGCGCGTCGCGGTATTCCAGCTCCTTACCCGTGAAATAGGCGAGCCCCAGCCCCGCCAGCGTCAGCTCCTCGATTTCATCCCGCGGATGCTGCTCCCGGTAGGCGTTCATGAACGCCTCCGCCACCGCGTAGGTCCGGGAGACCTCCCACCCGCGCGCGCAGGCGTCGACAAAAAGTACCTTTGACATGCGTGTTCCTCCTGTTTCTCGGGCGTTCCCCCGGGATGATGATCCTTTTCTCCATTATAGGGTACCGCCGAAATGAAGTCAATTGCCGGGGATTCTCCTTGGATTTTCCGCCCGGGGGCCGGAGGGCCTTTTTTGCGCCCCTCCGGGGCGCACCTTGTAAGAGATTCTGCCGCAGGCAGTTCCTCTATGGGAAGCCAAAGGGGCGTAAGCCCCTTTGAACGCGCGTCGC